>JAVHLM010000032.1:40337-82516 GCA_031082125.1 Candidatus Eremiobacterota bacterium | reverse complement strand
TGCCTGAAAAATATTTTTGGTCGTCAAAATTATTCATGTGCGTAAGTCGTGTTATTAAGATTATCTAAACACATTATTTGACAGGTATTCAGGCAACCCCTCTCTTTCCTCACATTTCATCTTAGCATTCTCCACTGACACATGGCCGTCAGTGCTACCTAAAACTTTTCACCTTGATATAATCTTGCTGAGCGGAAAGTGCCAGGGCGGCAGTTTTTTGTGGGATACGAAAACGAGGGAGCATTCTATTGCATCGCTTTATGCTTAGAGCCCAGGGGCCATTCTCCTCTTCAGCAAACATTTGAGATTGTCTCTGCAGGTGTAACGGCATACAGACAATCTCTGTTTGCCGGGAGAATTGCCCCTGGGCTCACGTTATACTACGGCCCCGACACCTCGAAGAGGAGCCTCACTTCTCTCTCCCTCAGCGTGAGGGCCGTCCAGGAGTCCTCATACTCCCCGATCATCGCGGCCCATTCCCTGAAGTCATACCCCGCAAGGAGCAGGAAGCTCTTGAGGAGAGAGGTGACCCAGTCGATTTTCTCATAGCGGATGAAGACGGGAGTCCCCTGGAGCCTGGTTTCGAAGCTCTTGAAGCTCTTGCCGTGGTGAAGAGAGTTCCTGCTGTTGATGAAGGCGTCAATGGTCTTCTGGAGCTTGTTGGGGACCTTGCCCCCCATCTCTATGAAAAGGTAGTTATCCAGCAGCGCATAGGCGCATGTCTCATCTTCCGAGACAAAGACCTTCCTCTCCTTATAGTCCTTCAAGTGGAAGGCCCCCCGCTTCTTCAGCAGCTTCTGCACAATCGAATCGGCCCTGCGGGCGTCGAGGACCTGGAAGCCCGCCAGGAAAGGGACCATAGGCAGGAGCGAGGCCCCGCCCTGGGATTTTTCATCGCTTTCCACGATGCCCTCCGATGACGAGTAACAGGGATTGTCCCCCTTGATGCCGGAGCTCTTGTGGGCATCAGAATGGCATTTTATAAGGTAGCCCCCGTCAGGCTGCGGCTCGAATAGATAGCCTCCCCCGGCAGGGCAGCGGGGGAGGGCCTGGAGATAATCAGGCACAAGGTCATCAAGGGAGACGGGAAGCTTTTTCGAGTGGTCTATCCTGTAGATGTCCATGGCAATTGCCATATTGGAGAGATTGTTGCAGCATTCCTGGTAGTTCTTGCTCTTCTGGTCGATATTCAGCTTCCTGAAGAGAGAATCGATCATAATCTCGCCGATCTCGTAAGAGATGCCCGCATGGCCCGTTATTGCAGGCTTTATCTCATCCTTCCAGGAGAGGCCCAGGCTTTTCAAAGTCATCGCGTCTATGACAGAGTTGAGATCTCCCTTTTTTCCCGGCATGTCAAGGGACCCGAAGAGCGAGAGCAGATCAAAGACCTGCACGGCAGTGAAAGTGGAGATATTCGAGGGAAACCTGGCAAGAAGGGTGGAGAGGTTGCTCTCTCCCGAGGCGTGGAGAAAAGTCTCGATGTTCCTGGAAATCTTCCCGGGGACCAGCATCAGCGAGGCCTCGCCCTTGATCTCCTTTTTCCTGATTGACGACCAGAGCCACAGGGACTCGCATGACCTGAGGATCTCCATGAGGGCCGCATCGCGGCTCAGGGACACAGGGCTTCCCTGGTTTATCGACAGGAAATCCACGAAGAGGCTGAGCGTCACCGCCGTGTCAGGCATCCTTCTCGCATGGGAGAGGTAGCGGGCATTCTCTTTAAGTGAGGCGCCCTTGCCGTTGATGGTATCGATGACCGATTTCAGCACTTCCACGTTGTCCGAGATGAGCATGTAGTTCCTGTTGAGAGCGAAGCTGCCGGTGATCCTGCTCCTGGGCGCGAAAAGCTCGAATCCCTTGTACGTTGACTCTTCAAAGGAGACACTTTCCCTGGTGGTGAAGCGCGAGATGACCTTCGAGAGGAATGCCCGGGCCAGATCATGATTCTTGATGGGTATCACGGCGATTATGTTGGAGACTATCCTCTGATCCCTGGTGCCCTGCTCCTCGACGGTGAGCCCCTTTTCAGGAGTGCAGACGATTCTGGTCCCTCCATGGCCCGGCGCTTTCATTTCCAGTACCAGGGTGTAGCTTCTGCCGTCGGCCGCCGGACTGTACGAGAGCTCCCATCCCGCGGGGAATTTCGGCATTTCATAAAATTCCCCCATTTTCCTGCCTTCCAGCGAGGGAGGGTATTTCCCGCTCTCCTCGTAAATGCGGTCCAGCGCCCTTGAGAGCTCGTGAAGGTGGATCTTGCAGAGGGTGAGATCGCCAAGCGCCAGGGACTGAAGGCACATGCGGGCCACAGGCGATTCATCGCCCGTCTTCACGGCGGCCAGGTGGATAATGCCCTTCTGCCAGGGGAAAAAGTCATTGGTGATGTCAAAGTCAATCTTTTTCTGAAAATCATCGAGGTAACGGCTCAAGGTGATGAAATTCCTTGTTTTCTGCAGGAGATCAGCAGGGAACGGTGTTTCCGATCCCTCTGCCAGCTTGAGGGTGAAAAGGGCCTCAGTGTCCCGCGGGAAGAGGAGTGCCGCCGAGCCGGTGCTTTCAGCCAGGGCAGGCGTCACCGTGCATGCCGCCAGAAGAGCCAGCAGGAACAGGCACCCGTTGATTACAGATGATTTCTTGCTCAAGTTTTTCATAGCACCTTCCTTGCAGCCATACCCGGCAGGCCGGGCTGCCGGGCATGATGAGATCGTCGGCATGCTCTCGAGTATAGCTTTCTACGGCAAAGGGCGAGTTCCTTTGTGAAGGAGTGGAAGTAACAGTGTCGAAAAAAAGGGAGGCCAGGGGGGAGATTCCATGCATCCTTATGAGCCTCTCACATTCATGCTCTTCTTTATATGCTTTTCCCTGGGCACTCTCTCGTACCTCCTCTTTCCCTTCTCACGATATGAGTTCTGGGGCTACCTCGGCACGGGCCTCTTCACCCTGGGCTTCATCTTTCTCACCTCAAACCTTGTGCTCCGCACCATCGCCAGCGGCAGGGCACCCTTCTCAAACCTTTACGAGTCGCTCCTCATCTTCACCTGGGGAATTGTCTTCTTTCTTCTCATGTACCAGTACTCGGCAAGGCTTTTTCTGCTGGGGACCGTCGTGGCACCCCTTGTGGTGGTCCTGCTCCTTATGGCAGCCAAAGCTCATAACAGGATAACCGATCTCATGCCGGCCCTCAAGAGCCCCTGGATGATATACCATGTATCTACGGCAATCGTGGCCTACGGCGCTTTCACCGTGTCCTTCGGCCTCGCTGTCATCTATCTTGTAAGAGATTACCTTGAAAGGGCATTTCCATGCCACCGTCTCCTCAAAGATCTGCCCTCCCTCGATGAGCTTGATTTTATGATTTACAGGGCCATCTCCACGGGATTTCCCTTCATGGGGCTCCTTATCATCACGGGGGCCATATGGGCCGATTATGCCTGGGGCAGTTACTGGAGATGGGATCCCAAGGAAGTATGGTCCCTCATCACGGTCCTCATATATTCCATCTATTTCCATATGCGGTTCGTGAAGAAATTGAGAGGCCGGGCAGGGGCCGTCATTGCCGTGGCCGGCTTTCTCTCAGTGGCAATATGCTACCTGGGGGTGAACCTCGTCTTTGCGGGGATTCACAGCTACGGGAGCAGATAAGCGAGGTATATGATGGGCACAGAGGAAAAGCAGAAAATCTTCGACCTGATGAAATCCGTCAAGGATTTTAATGAATGGCGCAAAAGCCCTGAATTCAACGAGAGGCTGCTGGACTTCTCGGGTGATGATTTCACCGCAGTGAAGCTAGACGAGATAAACCTCTCGGAAGCGATCCTCAAGGAGACGAAATTTATCAAAGCCCGACTCCATAATGCAGACCTTACGGGGGTGAACGGCCGCTTCAGCAATTTCACTGAAGCCGATCTCTCCTCGGCTATTCTCAGGAAGGGGGTATTCCGCGGCGCCACCATGAAGCACGTGAATCTGAAGGGCGCGAAGCTTGAAGAGGCATCGATGGGCCGCGCCGACCTTGAGCTTGCCGATATGCAGGATGCGTGCCTCAACGAGGCCGACCTCTCGAGCACGAACTGCGAGCGCACGAATTTCGAGAGGGCACAGCTTGAGAAGGTGACCTTCCGCTCGGCAAGCCTTATAAGAGCTATGTTCAGGAATGCTTCGCTCTTCCAGGCGAATTTCTCGGAGGCGAACCTTGAAAAAGCCGACATGAGGGGCGCGGACCTCAGGGCTTCAAGCTTTGTGAGGGCCAATCTCACCGAGGTGAATTTCAAGGGGAGCGACCTCAAGGGAGTCAAGATGGCCGGCGCCACCCTCAAGGGTACCGTGCTCTGCGAGTCCAACCTGAGCGGGAGCAGCCTGAAGTATATGGACCTCACGGGCTTTGACCTGGAGAAAGTGAACCTCTCAAGCGCCGAGCTCACGGGCGCAAAGCTTGTGGGAGCGAACCTCCGGGGGGCGAACCTGAGCAACGCGGACCTCAGGGATGCAACGCTCAAGAATGCGGACCTCACTATGGCGGTCCTCACGGGGGCAAAACTGGACAAGGCAGATCTCCAGGGCGCCAACCTCGAGGGGGCAAATCTGGAGAGGGCTGAGATGACCTTTGCGAACCTCATGGGAGCCCGGTGCGTGGGGGCAAGCTTTAAATCGGCAGTCCTGAAGGATACGAACCTTATAGGGGCATCGCTTGAATATGCAAATATCGAGGGCACCAACTTCATGGGTGCCAACCTGAGGGAAGTGTCGCTCCTCAAGGCCCATGTCGGGCTTCAGCTCATCAACGCCAGGATAACGAAAAAGCAGCTCTATGACTGGCTTGAATCCTATTTCGACATGCTGGAGATCATAGAAGACGATACGCCATAGCCACGGCCCCGTGCCGGCCGCCCTCGGCTTCTCAGAAGATGCCGGGTATCAGTCTCCATCTCACCGTGCTGCAATAGTCCCTGTATCCAGGCAGGCTCGCAGAGAGGAAGCGCTCCTCGTCGAAGAGGCGCCATATCAGGAATGGAACCATGCCGGCCAGCGCGAGCAGCCCCCAGTATGACCCGAGCGCAAAGGGCATGCCGAGATGATAGAGCATGCTTCCGGCATACATGGGGTGGCGTACCGTCGCGTACGGCCCTGTGGAAATCACTCTCTGGTCACTGGCGATTTCAATGGTCGCCGAGGTGAAGGGGTTCTCCCGTAAGACTCGAAACACGATGAGGAACCCCAGCACAATTGCCCCGTCGCCTGCAATCACAAGCCAGAGCGGCACCCGTGACCAATGGAAGCGGAAGTCGAGGGCGGGAACCACCAGCAGGGCGATGAATCCCAATGAGGCGAAGAGCATGATGATTCTCTGAGTCTTCTCCTTTTCGGCGGCAGGCCCGCTTTTGAGGCGCCGCTCAAGCAGGGCGGGGTCATTTTTCAGCAGAGAGCGGGTAATCAGAAAGGACGCTCCGAAAAAGACGGCCAGAAACCCCCAGGCCTGAAAGTAGCGGAGGGACCCTGCCGTGAGAAACACCAGGAGTCCCATCGCCAGGGCGAGGCGGGCAAAGGCGGACCAGGCTCTCTTGCTCAGACCTTTCATATTTTTCTTTGCCTTGCATAGGGTAATCTGCAATGCGCGTTTTTATGGCAAGATTCACCTTCTACAAGAAACCCTTAAAAACCCTTCATGGTGATAGTTGAGAAGAATGCCCCGTGATACTGGCGTCTGAAATAGGCACAGGAGCACATCCATCACCATGTGCGGCGTGCTTGAACAGGTATGGGTGCAGAGCTTGGTTTTCCTGAAAACCGGGCAGCCTGGCTTGTGAAAAATCATCGATGAGTTTCTCCGCCGCTCCCGCGGCCTTCAACGGCGAATAGTGGAATAACGGCCTGCGAGGCGGAAACCGATGCTGTTTGTCTCATATGCGGCAGGAACCATGCCGCGAGAGAGCTTGGAGACATCGTATGCCTTGACAAGCGAGCCGAACCAGCAGCTCCCGCGAAGTCCTCGCGCGCCCGCTGACTCTCCGGTGAGATCGTTCCATTCATAGACGTTCCCGAGCTGATCAAAAGTGCCATAATAGCTTGCGCTGTCTGTGTAGGCGCCGACATCGGTCAGGTAGTTCTGGGAAGAGCTCGCAACGACCTGCTGGGTCACAGAGAACTTTCCTTCAGACTTGACGTAGTTACCCTGGTTGGGTGAACTGCCGATTACATTCCCCGGCGGGATGTCGCTTCGCGTTGGAAAATCGTAATAGCCGCCGGTCCCCGTGCTCTCAACCCGCTGCGGCTCCACTGCCAAGTTGTAGGCGCCATCTTCTGTCGTTGTCCTGTCCTGGGCGCCCGTGGGCTGAACGTTGCTCATCCAGTTGGCGAACCTCGCCGCGTCAAACCAGCTTAAATAGGTGACCGGCCTGTTGGTGCTGTCGCCGCCGTTGTTGAGTGGAGCATAGGAGTAGCCGCCCGGGGTGCCTGACCGGGTGATGCCTGCGACATTGAGATCACCTGCCATGGTGGAGTTATAGAGTCCATAGGTATCAGTCCTGGATACTGCATTCAGGAATGCAGTGTATTGCCCTATTGTTACCTCGCACCTTCCTATGGAATAGTTATATTTGACAGCTCCGAAGCCTGTGAAGTCAGCACCATTGCCGGCATCCCCGACCTGGACCATCTCCGTGGCGGCGCCAGTGGCACCTGACAATACTGCCGGCGAATCGGACGATCCTCCCGTTGAGCAGGCGGAGCCAGAGATATCGCCATCACACATATGAGAGAGAAAAAAAAACTTTTCATTGCTGCCCCCTTTATATTGGTTTCTCCAGTTACAGTTGAGTCCGCCGGCGATGCGCCTGACTGCGGGCGCGAGGTTCCTTGAGCCTTCTCTGAGAGCCTGATGCGGCAGAATGAATATGTCTTGTGCACTATAGCATTATGCTGACATATGGAAAATGGCTTGTCCATAACCGGGGGCGGGTATTTTCACATATGCAGGCTTCTGGTATGAGCACGCAGGTCTTCAGGGCTCACCGGCCCCATGCAGGCTTTTCCTGCAATGCACAGAAAGGGTCACCTCCAGCGCCGGATGATACATTGTCACAGGTGAGAGACACAGCTCCCCCCTCGGGGACGGAGAAATCTTGAAAGCGTGGAATACGGAAGAAATTCTTGTCTTGAGGACTTTTTTCTGCTAAACTTGTGGGGAGGCAGCAAAGCTGGCTGCTATCCTCTGCAAGGGGAGGCATGGGGGGAATTGCCTGGTAAAATAGATATGGACAGATACAGAAAAGAATGGGATGCATTGGCCTTGCGGGAAGATGAAGAGAATGAAAGAAGGCGGCTTCAGGCCATAGATTTTGCAAAGGTGATTAAGGATATTCTTGTCAATGAGTTTGATGTTGAAAGGGTATTTTTATTCGGATCGGCTCTAAGGGAAAAGTCTTTTCGCGAAGATTCCGATATTGATATAGGAGTGGAAGGGCTCCCTGTGCCGCTTTATTTCAAGGCCCTTGCCAGGCTTACGATGGAAAGCCCTTTTCCTGTTGATTTGAAGCCTCTGGAAGAGGTGAAGCAGGCATTCAGGGACAGTATCATGAAAGGAACAGTGCTCTATGAGAAAAGAAAGGCTTCCTGAGCTTATCTCTGAAATAAGGGATGAGCTCGGGTCACTGCAGGCCCTCGTTTCAGATATCAAGGCGGTAAATAGTGAAATACCCGACTCAGAGCATTTAAAGAATATTTATAAAGAAAGCCTTACCCTCAAGTTGCACAATTTCTACACGGGCTGTGAGAGGATATTCAGAAGAATTGCTGACGATATAAACAGCGGAGTTCCAAAATCTCTTGACTGGCATAAAAGGCTTCTCAAGATAATGTCGCTGGATATAGAAGGAAAGAGACCGGCGGTAATCTCGAAAGAGACAGAATCCCGTCTTGAGGAGTTCCTTGCTTTCAGGCATGTGGTGAGGAATATGTATGGATTTGAAATCAGATATGATCGCCTGAGATTCTTGGTTGAAGAAACCCAGGGAACCTTTGAAATGGTGAAGGAGGATATGGAGGCTTTTATAGGTTTTCTGGAAGCTCTGTAAGGGTGCTCTATTTCACAAGCCTCCCTTTAATAGGCACTGCTGAAAAGCAGGAAAAACCTCTACCACCATAACCCGAAGAACAGGAAGAGCAGGGAAAAGAACACTGCAAGCCCCCATGCCCAGAAGGCCATGAAGCGCTCGCGCCTGAGAGATGAGCATACCATGAGGACCACCGCCGAGATGGCCGTGGAGAGCATGAAAAACTGGTGGATCATATCCCCCGCGGCAAGCAGCCCCTTTATTCCGGGAGGTGTTATCCACCGGGTATGCAGCAATATAGAGGGAAAGGCCTCGAGCATCCATCCCTTCAGCGTTATCATCTCATCGGGGCCCAGGCTCTCTTTCCCATGGGCTTTCTGAAGAACCGCGCGGGAGATTGAGAATGATCCTTTCAGCTTCCATTCCCTCGAGAGCCTCGATGCGGAGGAGAGGCTCTCAAAAAGGAGCACATCATTGAAGGTCCTGGTGCTGCTCGAGCAATAATTCCAGGGGGCAATGGTGAGGTCTTCATTGAAGCAGCCGGCGCCAGGGTGGCCCATCACTATGTCTACTTCTGCATGGAGCGGGAGGCGATCCCCCGCTCACCTTTTCTCCATGTAAAGGCATTCGAGGGCGCCCAGGTCACCTATGCCTGGAAACAGCTTGAAACCGGGAAGGGCTGCTATGACTTCAGCCTCATTCGAGAAGACCTGAAGTTTCTCACGGCCCGATGAACGGGAAATCCGCGACACTAGAGCTTCATCAGCCTGGCAATGTTCCCGCCGAATATCTTCGCTCTGTCCTCCTCGGAGACACCCAGTGCTTCCAGGGCCTCATGCTGCTCCTTAAGCACGTCGAAGCGGTATCCCCTGGGAAAGTAGCTCGAGTCGGTGCCGAACACGATGCGCCCCGGCCCCACGGCGTCAAGGGCATACCTGAAGACGTCCTTGAGGGTGATGGGGAATCCCTGGTATTTCATCCAGATGTTGGAGCTGGACGTGTCATAGTAAACGTTGTCGCACTGGTAGCCCAGCAGGAGGGCCTCCCTGAAGAAGCCCACGCCGAAATGGGCCAGCATGAAAACAAGGTCAGGGAAATCCCGGAGCACGGGCTGGAGATCGAGGGGATTGGCGAAACGGAAGTCCGCCGAGTAACCTATTGATGCCCCCATGTGGATAAGCACGGGGATCTGAAGCTCCTGGGCTTTTTCCCAGAGGGGATAGATCCTTGCGTCATAGGGGTGGAACTTCTGGTTGGTGGCGATGAGCTTGAGGCCCCTGAGGCCGTATTCCTTCACTGATCTTTCGAGGTATGCAGGCCCGTCTTCCCTGAGGGGGTCGAGAAAGGCGTACCCGAGGAACCTCTCCCTGCCAAGGCTCAGAAAATCCCGCAGGTTCTCGTAATCGTTTTCCATTGAAATGAAGGCGCCGCGGGTGATGCCGCATTTTTCAAACTGGGCGTGCCAGCGGTCGGCATTCTCCTTCGCCGTGCAGCATGAAGTGTCAATGGGGGGCTGGCCGCGCTCTTTCAGGTTCTTATCAAAGCGCTTCTTCATCATCTTGATTTCCATGGGGGTGTAAAGGTCCCGGTATTTCTCGGGATGGGTGAGAGGCGTCGTGACAAAGAGATGGATATGGGCGTCGATGATCGGGTAGGGAACTGAGAGCATGGAAAACCTCTCTATTTGTTGAGATACTCCGCCACATAGCCAGTGAGCGTGAAGAACGAGGGCAGAAGGCCCAGGAAGACCGTGGCGAGGGTGGATATGGAGAGGACTACCATGCACACGCCAGGGATGACAAGAGGCGCTCTATTTTCTATCTCACGGTAGTACATGTATTTGAGGATCCTGAGATAGTAAAACAGGGAGATGACGCTGAATATGATAGCCAGCACGACAAAGAGCATAAGCCTGTGGTCGAAGGCGTTGAAAATACTGGCGAAGATAAGGAACTTTGCCATGAAGCCTGAAAGGGGCGGAATCCCTGCCAGGGAGAGAAGAGCCAGGGCCGCCATGAGAGAGAGGCTTGGCGATATGACAGCCAGACCTTTGTACTCTGAGAATTTTTCTGTGCCGTAATGCTCGCTGGCAAGCTGTGCGACGGCAAAGACACCCATGTTGGTGAGGGCATACACGGTAGTGTAGAAGAGCACGTAGGATATGGCGGCATCCCTGTTGGCGCTTATCCCTGCGAAGCCAAGGAGTATGAAGCCCACCTGGGAGATGCCTGAATAGGCAAGGAGCCTTTTTATATTATCCTGCCTCAGGGCAGTGAGGTTTCCAATTACAATGGAGAGCATGCCGATAAGGGCAAAGAGTGGCATCCAGTTTGACGAGCAGGCATCGATGCCGCCGGGGAATACTCTCAGCAATACGGCGATCCCCGCAACCTTGGGAGCCACGGAGATAAAGGCTGTCACGGGGATCGGCGAGCCTTCATACACATCAGGCGCCCACATGTGGAAGGGGGAAGCGGCGATCTTGAAGCCAAGACCTGCGACGATCATCACGATGGCAAGAGAGAGGGCTGCCTTGATGGCCGGGCCGGCGGTAAAAAAGCTCTCGTTGTTCATGGTGCCTGTAATCGTGGGAAGCGTGGCGAAGCTCTTGTTGACGAATATCAGCGAGTTTGTCATGCCGTACAGAATGCTGACGCCGAAAAGGAAAAGGGCTGAAGAGAATGCGCCGAGCATGAAGTATTTGAAGCCGGCCTCCGCGGACCTTCTCTCTTTCCTCTCGAAGGCGGCAAGCACGTAAAGCGGTATGCTCACCAGTTCCATGGCAACGAAGAGCAGCAGGAAATCGCCTGCCGAAGTCATCATCAAAAGCCCCGAGCTGCAGAAGAGGAGGATGGGGTAGAACTCGGCGTGAGCCCCGCGGTGGCGGTGGAAATAGTCCATTGAGAGCAGCACGGCCATAAGGACGAGGAGCAGGATCAGCATCTTGAAGTACACCGAGAGAGGATCGGTAAAGTACAGGAAGCCTTTGAAGAGCTCTTTCCCCGTGCGCGCGAGGGGCTCGTTTCTGCCGTAAAGGAAGAAAATGCCTATGGCGCTTGCGATAATGACGCCCGCTGCCGTGATGTACCCAAGCACCCTGTTGTTTTTCAGGCCTGCCAGGTTCAGAATAATGAGGAGCAACCCCCAGGCGCAGAGGAACAATTCCATCGAAAGCAACTCGAGATTCACCTTGAGCCTCCCTCTTATTGACCCATAAGGAGCCGTCTTAGATATTCCGTGCTCGGGCTCATCACGTCTATCAGGAGCCGCGGGTACACCCCGAAGACAATCATCACCAGGGACAGCAGCACCAGGTGGGAGCCCTCGATGCCTGTCAGGTCCTTGATATCGAGATACCCGTCGGGCAAGGCTCCGAAAAATATGCGCTGCACTGCTCTCAGGATGTAGATGGCGGTGAGCACGATGCCCGTGATGGCCAGGGCGCCGGCAATGATATAGTGGGCCTTGAACACGGCGATGAACACCAGGAACTCGGCAACGAAGCCGCTCATACCGGGGAGTCCCAGCGAGGCAAGCCCTCCCAGGATAAAGAATGTGGCAAGGTATGGCATTTTCACCGCGAGACCTCCAAGCTTCGGCATGGAGCGGGTATGGGCCTTCTCGTAGAGCAGGCCGGCGATGGCGAAGAGGAGGGCCGTGATGATGCCATGGGAGAACATCTGGAAGATGGCTCCGTTAAAGCCTGCTGTATTTCTCGCCGCGATCCCCAGTGTGACGAAACCCATGTGGCTTACACTGGAATAGGCAATCATATATTTGATATCAGTCTGGTTCATGGCACAGAGAGCGCCATAAATGATGTTGATTACCCCGAAGGCTATAAAGATGTCCAGCCATACAAGCGCGCCCTGCGGTGCGAGCCCTATGGCGATCTTGAGCATGCCGTACCCGCCCATCTTGAGGAGGACGCCGGCAAGGATCATCGAGAGGGCTGTCGGCGCTGCCGAATGGCCGTCGGGGAGCCACGTGTGGAGGGGCCAGAAGCCGGCCTCTATGGCAAAGCCCAGGAAGATGAGAGGGAAGAGGATCATCTGGTAATGCTTTGCAAGGTTCCCGTACTGGATGAGGTCATGGAGGAAGAAGGTCCTCTGCATGCCCTGGGGGAGCACCGTGAGGAAATAGACGCCCAGGATGCCAAGGAGCACAAGCCCGCCGCCCAGCTGGAGGTAGAGGGTGAGCTTGAGAGCGGCGTATTCCTTTTTCACCGTCTTTCCGTTCCCTGATTTATCTGATCCCCAGATGCCGATGAGAAAATACATCGGGATACTGGCCATCTCGTAAAATACCACAAAGAAAAAGAGATCCTGCGTGCTGAAGACACCTATGACGCCCGTGAGGCAGACGAGGGTGAGAATGAAATACTCTTTTGTCCTGTGGGTGATCCGGAATGATGCCAGGATGCAGGCAAAGGCCAGTATTCCGGAAAGGAGCACCATGGGTGCGTTGAAACCGTCAACGCCCATTATGTAGGAAATGCCCAGCTTCGGTATCCATGGGATTCTCTCCACGAACTGCAGGGTCTCGCTCCCCAGGGACCTGTCAAAGGTAACGAAAAGGTATAAGGAAAGGATAAAGGAGCAGAAGGTGGAGAAAGTGGCAAGCAGCTTGATCTCCCACTCTTCCTCCCGGGGGATGAAAAGGATCAGGAGCGCCCCGAGGAGGGGAGAAAAGGTGATTATCGACAGGATTATGGGCTCCATGGCTCGTGCTCCTTTGTTATCTGAAGGGTATCTGCAGAAATACTTTTCCCGACGATATGGCTTCTATGAAACCGGCACCCATCAGAATGATCGCCAGTGAAATTACAATGACCGCGGCATACTGCTGCACAAGGCCGGACTCTTCCTTCCTGAGCATCTTGCCGCTCTCGTCGGTAGCCCAGCCGGCAAGGTTCACCACGTTGTCGACAATCTTCTCATCGATGAACGATGCCACTTTCGCCGCTCCGAAGACAAGGCGCTGCATTATGAAAGACCAGAAATCGTCCATGTAATACTTGTTGACAAGAAGAGTGTAAATGGCCCTGTACCGGGTCTTGAGCATCTCCTCGCTCTTCTCGGGCTCCTTGCCGTAAAGGAGCCATGCGGTGAGGATTCCCAGGCCCGCCATCAGCATCGAGAGGAGCAAGGGTCCCAGGAAAAAGGCCTCATGGCCTTCAAGCGCCTTTCCCTCGATGAAGGGAGCAAAGGCGCTGTGGCCCGGGACGCCGATGAACCCGAGGAAGATGGCAAAGAAAGCGAGGATCACCAGGGGGATCGTCATGAACGGCGAGGACTCGTGAGGCGGGTGGCCCGAGCGCTCCCTGCCGCAGAAGGCGACATAATAGACCCGGAACATGTAGAAGGCCGTGCAGAATGCCACTCCGAACCCAAGGACTATCATCACGTAGTGTTTTGACTGCCACAGCACACCCATTATCTCGTCCTTGCTCCAGAAGCCCGCAAGGGGCGGCACGCCCGCAAGGGCAAGGGCACCTATCAGGAAGGTTGCCGCTGTCGTGGGCATGTACTTCCCGAGGCGGCCCATCTCCCATATGTTGTTTGAGTGGATCGCATGGATTACCGAGCCGGCGCAGAGGAACAGGAGGGCCTTGAAAAAGGCATGGGTAAAGAGATGGAACACACCGGCCACGTAGCCGCCAAGGCCCAGGGCCATGATCATGATGCCGAGCTGGCTGATCGTCGAATAGGCGAGAACCCTTTTTATGTCGTCCTGCACAATGCCCATGGTAGCCGCAATGAATGCGGTAAAGCCTCCTATATAGGCAATCGCCACCATGGTGTCGGGAGCCTTATGGAATATGGGGAGCGTCTGAGCGACAAGGAACACGCCTGCTGCCACCATCGTGGCAGCATGGATGAGGGCGCTCACGGGGGTGGGGCCTTCCATTGCGTCGGGAAGCCACACGTGGAGAGGAAACATGGCACTTTTCCCTATGGCGCCGCAAAAGACCAGGAACATCACCCAGTTCACCACGGCGGTCTTTGACAGCACGATGCCTGCCACCATATGGCCCGTGAGGGCCTGGTTGCCGAGATACTTGTCCAGGAGCCCGGGAATGGCGTCAAATGAGAAGCTCCCCGTGATGAGGTAGAGCAGTATTATTCCCAGAAGGAATCCCATGTCGCCGAACCTTGTGACGACAAAGGCCTTTTTCGCCGCGTCGGCGGCCGACTTCTTGCTGTACCAGAATCCTATCAGGAGATACGACGAGAGGCCCACAAGCTCCCAGAAGATATAGATCTGGAAAAAATTGGGCGACATGACGAGCCCCAGCATCGAGGCCGCAAAGAGGGACATGAAAGCAAAGTACTTGGAAAAGACCGTTTCCTCCTCGTTCTCCATGTAGCTTACAGAGTAAATCTGGATGAGCATGGCGACAAAGCTTACGATGAACATCATCGACGCCGAGAGGTTGTTGATGAGGAGGCCGATAGGCACCGTGAAGTCATTGATGGTGATCCAGGGGATCTCGTAGTTGAAGGGTGCAGAGAAGGGATCTTTAAGACGGTGGAAGAGTATTATGCCCGAAAGAACAGCGGAGAGCGCGATGGCCATGATCGAGATGGCTGCCGAGACACCCCTGTTTCTCAGGGAAAATATGGAGATGAGGACGAAGGCGAAAAAGGGGCAAAAGCCCACCAGGAACCCGTCCATCAGAAGATGTGATCCGTTCAAGGTTTCCACCGGAATCTCCCTTCTACCATTTTAGCTCACTCACCTTATCGACCGAGATATCCTTGAAATGCCGGTAGATGCTGAGCACAAGCGCGATTCCCACGCAGGACTCGGCAGCGGCTATGGCTATGATGAAAATGACCATGATCTGCCCCGAGATGGTATGGAGAAAATATGAGAAGGCGGCAAAGTTCAGACATACCGCGTTGAACATGAGCTCGAGGGACAGCAGGACCCCTATGGCCGACCTCCTCGTGAGGACGCCGAAAATTCCGATGGAGAAAACTGCCAGGCTCAGGATAAGGTAGTGGTTAAGACCGATCACCGGGCTTCCCCTCCTTTCGCGCTATGACAAGGGCACCCAGCAGGGCGGCCAGAAGGAGCACTGAGAGCACCTCGAAGGGAACGAGGTAATCTCTCATCAGGCAAATGCCCAGCTCGCGGACATGGGATTCCGGAGAGGCCGCGATGAGAGGCTCACCTGAAGACCATTTCTGGCTGGTGATAAAATAGCCCATCACCACTGCAGTCAACAGTGTCGCTGCAAGCGCCAGGGGCTGCAAGGCGTTAAAGGACGGCATGTCCTTCCTGTGAAGCTGCTGGGTGAGCATGATACCGAACAGTATAAGGACAACAACAGCTCCCACATAAATGAGAACCTGCATTCCTGCGAGGAATTCCGCATGGAGCGTGATATAAAGACCTGCCACGCCAAGGAACGTGAGACCCAGGGCGAGAGCGCCATGGAAGATATTCCGGACTCTTACCACCACAAGAGCTGAGCATATCACCAGGGCTGCCAGGACATAGAAAAGCGGCGGGTTAATCGCTTGCATCACTTTTCCTTCTCTCCTCCTGCCTTCTTTGCTGCGGGGACGGATTCCCGATAGACCATCTCCTGCTTGTCATATACGGAAAGCTCATAGGCCGCCGTGTGGACCAGCGTCTTTGTAGGGCAAGCCTCTGTGCAGAGGCCGCAGAACATGCATGTGGCGCTGTCCACCTCATAGGAGGTCACATACTGCTTCCCCGAGAGCGTCTCGGCCGTATTAATGTGAATACAGGCGTCAGGGCACACCTCGGCGCATATCCTGCAGCCTACGCAGAGCTCCACGTTGCATCCCAGGCAGCGGATTGCCTCCAAGACGGCAATATCCTCGGGGAGGCCTTTCTCCACCTCATCAAATGATGCCGCCCGCTCCCGCGCCGGGAGCTTTGGCATAGACGCTCTTATGGTTTCTACTTTTCCTTCCATTTTCTGTTCCTCACCGTCAGGATAGGAGTTTCTCAATACCCATGGCCGCTTTTTTCGCCGTGGCGATGGCTTCGATCACGGTGGCGGCACCGAGGGCGGCATCACCGCCAGCGTATACCCCTTTCATTGAGGTGGCGCCCGTCATGGGGTCAGTCTGGATGGTGCCCCACTTCGTGAGCTTCACGCTCTCGGGAAGCCCCGGGAGCTCTGGCGTCCTGCTCACGGCAGTGATGATGGTGTCGCACTCCACTATGAACTCCGAGCACTCGAGGGGCATGGGCTTTCTTCTTCCCGAGGCATCGGGCTCGCCAAGGGTGCATCTCACGCACTCGATGCCGGCGAGCACATCGCAGCCGCAGACCTTTACAGGCGCCGTGAGAATCTCAAGATTCACCTCTTCGTTAATGCAGTCATTGATCTCGTGCTCTTCGGCAGGCATCTCGGCCATGGTTCTACGGTAAAGGATCGTCACGTCGCTTCCCAGCCTCTTGGCCACGCGGGCGCAGTCAATGGCCGTGTTGCCGCCTCCTATGACGACGACTCTCTTTCCCAGCTTGTAAGGGAGATTGAGGTTCACACGGTAAAGAAAATCTTCACCGGTCTGAACACATGGGCTCTCCTCCCCATCGCAGCCCATCCTCGAGGGCTTTGTTGCGCCGGCCCCTATAAACACGGCGCTGTATCCGGATGAAAAGAGCTCGTCATAGGATATATCTTTCCCGACGGCGGTATTGAGCTTCAGCTCAACGCCAAGATCGGTGATGCTCTTGATCTCCTCCTTCAGGATCTCCCTTGGAAGGCGGTATTTCGGTATTCCCGTGGCAAGGTACCCCCCGGCGACAGGGAGCTTTTCGAAGACCGTCACGGGAAAGCCCTTGAGAGCAAGGTACCAGGCACATGTGAGCCCCGCGGGGCCCGCGCCCACAACGGCCACCTTGTGAGGCTTGGGACCATCCTTTTTCTCGTAGGGCACTCTCGACTCGGCAGGAAGGCCTCTCTCGTAATCGGCAAGGAACCTCTTAAGGTACCTTATGGTGAGGGGATCCCTCTGGGCCGTGCCCCTTGTGCAGCGGCCCTCGCATGGAGCAGGGCAGACTCTTCCGAGGCTCCCTGCAAAGGGATAGGTATTCTTCAGGATCCTGATGCCCTCGAGGTAGTTTTTCTCTGCGATAGCCGTGATGTAGCCCCTTACATCGGTAAAGGCGGGGCAGGTCTTCATGCAGGGCGCCAGATCCTTTTCGGGGTAACAGGTGCTCTTGCGCTCGATGGTCTCCTCGTCAAAGAAGCCCTTGACGGTGAGCTTCCCCCTGTACCTCGTGGGGATCGGCCACTTGTCCCATGGGTACTGGAGCGTCACGGGATCCTTCAGGAACTCCGTGAGGGTGATCCTGTAGCCCGTCAGCAGGCTGCCTACTCCATCTACGAATTCTTTCAAAATATCACTCATAGTCCACCGTTCAGATAAATTTCATTGCCCAGAGGCTTGCAATCAAGAGATTCAGAAGCGAGAGAGGCACAAGGAGCTTCCAGCAGAATGCCATGAGCTGGTCGGCCCGGAGCCTCGGGAAAGTCCAGCGCGTCCACATTATGAAGAAGACAAGCGCCGCCGTTTTCACAAAAAAGACAATGAGCCCGCCGATGACGGCGAGGATACCGATGTGGGGCACCTGGAGCGAAACCAGGTAGTCTCTCAGGGCGGCTCCAAGGCCGAAGGGGAGGGTCCATCCTCCCAGGAAAAGAGTGGTGGCAATGGCCGAAACGAGAAACATGTTGGTGAACTCCGCCAGGTAGAACATGGCAAAGCGCATGCCGCTGTACTCTATATTGAAGCCTGACACAAGCTCGGACTCGGCCTCGGGGATATCGAAGGGAGGGCGGTTTGTCTCGGCAATTGCCGCAATGATATACACGACAAAGCCGATGAAGAGCGGGCATATGAACCATCCCGTGAAAAATGCTTTCTGCTGCGCCGCCACGATGTCACCCATTCTTATGGAGCCTGCCAGCAGCACTGCTGAGAGGATCGAGAAGACCATGGGCACTTCGTAGCTGATGAGCTGTGCCGCCGAGCGGAGCCCTCCCAGCAGGGAGTACTTGTTGTTGGAGCCCCACCCGCCCATCACGATGGCTACGACTGCCAGCGAGCTGATGGCCATGAAATAGAGGATACCTATGTTGAGGTCCCTCACGATGAGGCCCGGCCCGAAGGGAATGATCACGAAGGTCATGAAGCAGGCCGTCATGACAAGGAAAGGCGCTGCGATAAAGGTAACCCTGTCGGCCTTTTCCGGTATGAGATCCTCTTTCTGGAAAAGCTTCACGGCGTCCATGGGCGTCTGGAGCCACCCGCCAAGCCAGGTGCCCAGGCCGGGGTGCTTTACGAGATAGGTGATGACTCCGCTCCATTTCCTCGGGATCCCCGTTACCATGGGCCCCATACGGCGCTGAACCCTTCCCGCTATCTTTCTCTCTAGCCAGATGAGGAAAAAAGCCATGGCGCTGATGAACCCGATCATCACCGCCATGCAGATCACTGCATATACCCAGTGCGCCCAGGCGGGGATGGTCATCTGCGCCGCATGCTGCGGCCAGATGACCTGGATAATCCCCCGGGTTATCCTCTCGAGTATGTCACTGGCTTGCCTGATCATCCTTGCCTCTCTTAACGGTCTGTTTCTGGAAGGACTATGTCAAAGCTTCCTCCCACGATCACCACGTCTGCCATGTAAAGACCCCTGAGCACCGTGGGAAGGGCGCTCACGTGCGAGAACGAGGGGGACCTGAACTTCAGCCTGTAAGGCTTCTCGGATCCGTCGCTCAAAATAAAGCAGGAGAGCTCGCCCCTTGGTGACTCGGTCCTCATGAAGACTTCTCCCGCGGGAGGCTCGAGGTGGAGGGGCACAAAGGTCTGGACATCGCCTTTCGGAAGCTTCTCGATGGCCTGCTCGATGATGCGGCAGCTCTGCCTCATCTCCTCGACGCGCACCAGGATCCTGTCAAGGGTGTCACCATCGGTGCGCGTGGGGATGTCGAACTCGAAGTCCCTGTAAATGGAATAAGGGATGTCTTTCCTGAGATCCCATTTCATGCCGGCAGCCCTGATGTTGGGCCCCGTGACGCCCAGTGCCACTGCCTTGCCTGCGGTGAGCACGCCGATTCCCTTCACCCTGTGATGGAAAATTACGTTCTTGATCAGCAGGTCCTCGTATTCCTTGATGCAGGGCCTGAAGATCTGAAGGAACTCCTTTGTTTTTTCAATAAATGTCGGTGTGATGTCCCTGGAGACACCGCCGATGCGCATATAATTGTAAGTGAGCCTGGCGCCGCAGGTCATCTCGAAGAGGTCCAGTATTAACTCCCTCTCCCTGAAGGTGTAAAGGAATGGGGTGGTGGCCCCCGCCTCGAGCCCGATGGCCCCGAGCCAGAGGAGGTGGCTCGCAATCCTGTTGAGCTCCGCCATGATGATCCTGATATGCTCAGCCCTGGGAGGGACCTTTATCCCTGCCAGCTTTTCCACGGCCAGCACATAGACAAAATTGCTCGTCATGGACGTGACGTAATCAAGGCGGTCCGTGTAAGGGACATACTGGTGGTAAGTCCTGTTCTCGGCAATTTTCTCCAGGGCCCTGTGGAGGAAGCCTATCTCAGGCTGCGCCTCCTTGACGAGCTCGCCGTCAATAGTGAGGACGAGCTTGAGCACCCCGTGGGTGCTCGGGTGCTGGGGCCCCATGTTCAGGTAGAATTCCTCTGTCTTGTGCATTACTTGTTCTCAGGCCTTCTTACAAGATTCTCATGGGTATAGTCTTTCCTCATGGGGGCTCCTTCCCATTCGTCAGGGAGGAGGAGCCTTCTCAGGTCGGGATGGCCTTTGAAGGTCACACCGAAGAGATCATACATCTCCCGCTCGTGCCAGTTCGCCGTGGGATAAAGGTCCTCTATGGTGGCTATTACGGCATTTCCCCTGTCAATCCAGGCTCTTATTTTGACCTGGTGGTTGTGGAGATAGCTGTGGAATATATAGACGATCTCCATCTTCTCCAGGTAGTCAATGGCAAAGGAGCACACGAGAAAATCGAAGGAGAGCTCCCTCGTGTTTCGGAGCTGCAGGGCAAGGTCCCTTATGGAAGAGGGCTCAATCCTTATCGAGCCGTCCTCCTCCTGCCTGATGGCGATTTCAGGGAGCTTTTCCCTCAGAATCCTGACGATATTCTCGGTTTTCAACTCTTCCTCCAAGCCCTGATGGCGCTGGTAAACCTTCTCTCGTGGCGGACCTTATCGGCGAGCTTCAGGCATCCTTCCTGGAGCGCTTCAGGCCGCGGCGGGCATCCGGGGATATAGACATCCACGGGAATTACCTTGTCAATGCCCTTGAGGACCGAGTAGGAATCATAGTAGAAGGGGCCCCCGCCTGTGGCGCATCCCCCCATGGCAATGACGTAGCGCGGCTCGGCCATCTGCTCGTAAATAAGCTTCACTCTCGGTGCCATCTTGAGTGTGACGGTCCCCGCCACGATCATGAGATCCACCTGGCGGGGCGTGGCCCTGAACATCATGCCCAGGCGGTCAAAGTCGTACCGGGCTGCTCCCGTTGCCATGAGCTCAATGGCGCAGCAGGCAAGGCCGTACAGGAGGTACCAGAGCGAAGATGCCCTGGCGTTGTCCAGCACGTAGTCAATTCCCGTGAGGGCCAGGCTCACGCCGGGCAGCCGCTCGATAAAAACCTTTTTTTCGTCTTCTACTCCCATGTGAGGATACCTTTCTTCCAGGCATAGAGTAAGGCCACAAGGAGGATGGCAATGAATATGACCATCTCGATGAAGCTGAAAAGCATGAGGGACCCCATGGACTTGAAAGAGACGGCCCAGGGGATCAGGAATACTGCCTCGATGTCAAAAATCACGAAAAGGAGGGCATAAAGGTAATATTTTACGTCGTATTGGCCACGGGCCTCACCGATGGGGCGCTCGCCGCACTCGTACGTGGAAATCTTGTCGGGAGTGGGGTGAGTAGGGCGGAATAGCCTGGAAAGGGTAAGGCCTGCCGTCACTATGAAGAGGCCCCCCAGGATGAACATGAGCACATAGATGTAATCTGTGAGCATATTCACTCCTACCTGTCTCTTGTAATGATGTCGCGCACCATTTTTTCCAGCGCAACCCGTGCTCTGCAGGGCGCCACGCCCGAGAGCTCCGCCAGGGCCCGCTCACCGAACTCGCGGGCGATTCCGTAAGCGAACTCACGGGTGCGGTGCTTCTCCATGAGGGAAAGTATCTGCTTTATATGCTCCCTCCCGGGAGAAGCCATGGAGAATATTTCTCTCACAAGGTGCTGATCTTCCTTCCCGCCTTCCTCAAGAAGATGAATTACCGGCAAGGTGTATTTTTTCTCAATGAGATCGGAGCCCACGGGTTTTCCAAGAAGCTTCTCATCACCCCAGTAATCAAGGCAGTCGTCGGTGATCTGGAAGGCCAGGCCGTAGTTTTTTCCGAAGCGGGCCATAAGTTCCACCTGCTCCTCAGGGGCATGGCCAATGAGCGCGCCTATCCTGCAGCATGTTGAAAAGAGCGATGCCGTTTTCCCTCCTATGACGGAGAAGTATTCCTCCCTGGTGATCTCGCCGTCACCCTGGAAGTACGCCTCGACGAGCTGGCCCAATGACATGTGGGCAGCGGCGTCGGCGAGGGCTGCCGTCACCTTCTGATCATGGATCCGGCTGAGGCGTGCATAGGCCTTGGTGAAAAGGAAGTCGCCGAGAAGCACGGATACCTTGTTGTTGAACCTGGCGTTGAGGGACTCCGCACCTCTGCGCTGTGGTGAGCCATCGACGACGTCGTCATGGAGAAGCGACGCGGCATGGACCACCTCTATTATCGAGGCGGCCAGGGTGGCATCCCTGGTGATGCCGTCGAAGATATCTGCCGTAAGGAGCACCAGCGTGGGCCTGATGCGCTTTCCCCCGCGGGTGAGGACCTGGTTCACAATCTCCTTGAGGATGGCAAGATCATAGGTGAACACGGAGTTGATGAACTCCATGACCTCTTTCATCTCATTTTCAATGATCAGGGACTCCTTGCCCATTACTTCCATGTCATTTCCTGTAGAGTGAAGGTTTTTTCGGCGGCAGCCGCAGTAGCTTCAATATCCTTTTCCGTATGTGCCGAAGAGACAAAAGCCGTCTCAAACTGCGAGGGGGGAAAGTAGATTCCCCTCTCAAGCATATGGTGGAAGAAAGGCCCATAACGGTCGGCCTGTGCCTTCTTTGCGCTCTGGTAATCAAAAACTTCTCCCCCGGTGAAAAAAATGGTGAACATTGAGGCGAAATGGTTGATTACGTGGGGTATTCCCCTCCTGGTAAAAATTTCACCCACTGTGCGGACCAGCAGATCTGTCTTCGCGGCGAGGGTATCATAAAAATTCTGCTCCGAGAGGATCGCCTCAAGCGTGGCCCTTCCCGCCGCCACTGCCACGGGGTTTCCCGAGAGGGTGCCTGCCTGGTACACGCTTCCCAGGGGAGCGACCTGCTCCATTATCTCCTTTTTCCCGCCGTATGCCGCCAGGGGGAATCCCCCACCAAGCACTTTCCCCAGCGTCGTGAGGTCAGGCCTGATGCCGCAGCGCTCCTGGGCTCCTCCTTTTGCCACTCTGAAGCCCGTGATGACCTCGTCAAAGATAAGCACCGCGCCATGTTCGGCCGTAGATGCCCTGAGGGCCTCAAGGAAGCCCTCACGGGGGAGCACGAGCCCCATGTTTCCCGCCACAGGCTCCACTATCACTGCGGCGATGCGGGGGCCTTCCTTTTCCATGATCGCGGTAAATGCCGCGGTATCGTTGTAAGGGACCGTGAGGGTTTTCCTGGTAATGTCGCCCGGTACACCGGCGCTGTCCGGCACGCCGAATGTCATCGCGCCCGAGCCGGCCTTCGCGAGGAGGCTGTCGCTGTGCCCGTGGTAGCAGCCTTCAAATTTCAGGACTATATCCCTGCCGGTAAAGCCTCTCGCGAGGCGTATGGCGCTCATCGTGGCCTCGGTGCCTGAGTTGACGAACCTGAGGAGCTCCATTGAAGGGAAGCACTCCTTGACGAGGCGTGCAAGGGCGACTTCCCCCTCGTGGGGGGTGCCGAAGCTTGTGCCTTTTTCAATTGCTGCCGCGGTCTTCCTGACTACCTCCGGGTGTGCATGGCCCAGGATAAGGGGACCCCACGAGCCGAGGTAATCAATGTACTCATTGCCGTCGGCATCGGTAACTTTTGAGCCTTTGCCTTCCCTTATGAAGAGGGGCTGCCCTCCCACGGCTTTGAAAGCGCGCACAGGGCTGTTCACCCCTGCGGGAAAACAGGTGAGGGCCTCTTGATAAAGAGCCGAGGATCGCGTCAAGGTTTTCGGCATATGGTGCTTCTCCTGCCAGGCGGCATTCATTGCAGGGTGATCCCCGGCGGGCCGGGAGATCACGAGATTCCTATTTTCTGGAGATAAATTCCATTCATCTCCTCGATTACCTTCTTCTCCAGTTTTCCCCTGGCGCTCTCGGTCTGGAAGAAGCGCTCGGGGATGTTCAGATTGTGGAAGTCATAGCCGAAGGACTTTTTAAGCTCTATTCTCTTGTGGTAGATCCTTTCGCCTATGGCGAGGAGCTCTTCCCTTGTCTTCTCAATGCCGATTGACTTGAAAGCCCTTACCACGAGATCGAGATCGTAGAACTTCCGGCCGAACAGGCAGATGACAAGGCTCGTGAGGAGGCAGCGCTCCTTTTCCTCCTTGATGATTTTCTCCACCATCTCGGCGGGGGAGTAAGTCTGCTTCTGCTGGTCGATTGAATAGCCGGCATTGTCAAGGTGGGAGTGGCGGCTCCCCGTGGTCTGCCCGAAGAGATGGGCATAACCGGTATGATAGCCTGCCATGCCGTTCCCCTTGAGGGTGAGAAGGAACTCCCGGCCTCCGTAATGGTCTGCGCACTTCTCCGGATTCGCCGCCAGGGATTTATAGAAATCATTCGGCTGGCTGACGAGCATACTCAGGATTTTGATATACTCATCGGTATCGCCGAAGGAGGGGCGGGCCATCACATCCTCCTCCTTGAGCACACCGGTCTGTATGCCCTCGGTAAGCCAGGCCAGCACGACGCCCGTCATCATGGCGTCGAGGCCCAGCTGCTCGATACCGAAGATGAGGAGCAGGATGCCTTTTTTGTCTGCTATGCCCAGGAGCGACCCAAGGGCGAAGATCAGCTCGAAATCATAGCAGACCGAGACGGTCTCGAATTCATGCTCGGAGGAGAACATGTGCCTGAGGGAGGCGATATGGATGCAGCCCACGGGGCACCCCGAGCATGAGAGCTTTTTCGCGAGGACCTCCTCGGCAAAGGATTCCCCGCTGATGGATTTTGCGTCGTCAAAATGGCCGGAGAGGAGGTTCCTCGTGGGGAGGGCCCCTATGACGTTGAGGGGGATCACATTCTCCGGAGTGCCCAGATCATGGTATTTCTGGAGCATCTGCGTCTCGGTGCACTTCTTGTATATCTCTTCGTAAAGGGCTTTATACCCGTTTATGTCGGGAAAGCCGTAGCTCTTGTCGGCTGATATGACGAAGCCCTTGAGGAGCTTGCTTCCCATGAGGCTTCCGAGGCCTAGCCTCCCGAAATGCCTGAAGTCATCGACTGTCACGCAGGAATAGCCCACAAGCTTCTCTCCCGCCGGGCCTATCCTGATGATGCTCCTCTTGCCGCCTCCCGATACTGCCTGCCGCATGTAGAGGCCTGCGGTGTCAACGTCCATGCCCCAGAAGGGCTCAGCCTCCCTGAACTGCACCTCGCGTCCCGTGATGGAGAGATACACGGGACGCGGGCTTTTGCCCCTGATCACTATGGCGTCATAACCGGCCATTCTCATGGTCATTGCCATGCGGAGGCCCGCGTGGGTCTCGCCAAGCTCGCCCGTAAGGGGCGATTTGAACATCGCCACGGTCTTGGTGACCATGGGGAACATGAACGTGAGGGGGCCTATGGCGAAAATGACGGGCTGTGCCGGGTCAAGAGGATCTGCCGAGGCCGCCACGTTCTCTTCCAGGAGCTTGGTGGCAAGGCCTGTGCCGCCAAGATAGTCGTCATAGAGGTCCTCTCTCATAGCGATTGAGAAGCGCTTTTTCTCAAGATCTATCTGGAGAATGCTCAGGGTCTTCTCATTGAACATAAGCTATACCTCCCCCATGGCAATGACGTTGTGAGGGCAGAACTGCACACAGTAGCCGCAGTGACGGCATACGACAATCTCGTTCAGCGACTCGTCGAAGCCGATGGCGTGAACGGGGCATGATGCTTCGCAGCGCCTGCATCCGGTGCATTTCTTTTTCATGTATATGACACCGCCCCCTTTGCGGGGCACGAGGGCTCCCGTGGGGCACGAGAGGGCGCAGGGAGGATCGCTGCACCCCTGGCAGATGACAGCGAACATCTGGTTCTTGATGCCCCCTGCCGTCTTTATCTGGATGGCCGACCTGTGGAGGGAGAGGCTTTTATACCACTGCCTCGCACAGGCTTCCATACAGCAGAAGCACCCTATGCACTTGTATATATCGGTGATCTTTAAAACCTTTGCCATGCGGTCTCTCCTGTCTTCCCTCAGGGAATTATTCTATGGACTTGAGGCTTATGCAGGACTGGCAGGCCTTCTGTCTTCTGTGATTCTGCCCGCCATGGGAAATGTGAGAAGATATTCGCCGCTTCGGGAAATGATTCCTACCGCTTTTCCTTCTTGAAGATAAGGCAGTAATGGTGGTGCACGTTCGTCACAAACTCACGGGGATATCCCCAGATTCCCAGCCTCTTGTTGTCCTGGCACCAGATCCTTTCCCCCTTGAAGGTGAACAGATCCTCAAGGCGCGCGGTGAGGTCCCAGGCGAGGGGGATCATCTTTCCCTGGGGTGACCGGAGATTCTGCAGGATGATAACGAGATACCTGCCGTGTGCGAGAACCTTCCGCACTCCCTTGAAAATCATGGTGAGCTCGTCGAGGAACTGCTGATAATCGCCGATATTGCCAAGGTCGTTGCTGTCGTCGCGGGAATAGACTGTGTCAAGGCCTTGTGCCTTGCGTCTCTTCTGGGTGCTGAAGACATTTCCCCTGCTGTGGGCAAGCATGTCCCAGTAAGGGGGAGAGGTGATGGCGAAGTCCGCCGGGGGGAGAGAGCGCTTTTTCCAGATCTGAGCGATAGTGCGTGCATCGCCATTGACAAGTATGCTTTTTTCGGGAGCATGGTCCATCGCTATGGAGTAATAGGTGCTGTTGAGCTCAAATCCGGCAGATTTCCTCCCTGCCAGCGAAGCTGCTATGAGGGTCGATCCCACGCCCATGAAGGGATCGAGGACGAGCTCGCCTTTCTTGGTGAAGAACTCAATGAACTCCCTGATCATCCCCTCGGGGAACTTGGCAGGATGGGTGATCTGTTTAGGCGAGCGCGGCGGGGGATTATGGATGAACCATGACCGCGTAAAGGTGATCCACTGCTTTCCCGTGAGGTCGTTAAGGGTATTCTTTGAGGATTTCCTTCCCTCCATGGTGTCAGTCCCCGTCAAGCTCTTCCATCAGGAGCGGCGTCTCCCTGGGCCTGCAGACCCCGCAGTGGAGGGTGTCGTCAACGGCGATGGCGCGGAGCTTCGTGTCATTATGGCGGTATATTGAGAGGAGAAAGGGCATAGTCTTTATGTGGTCCCTGCATACGGCCCTCCCGTAGAACACGCACACGCCGTGGGCCGGTCTTTCACAGTGCCAGCAGTTCATGGAGCGCTCCTTCAAGTGAGTTTTCCCTCCTGATGAATTCAGCGCCCCGGGGCCCGGTCCCTTTTTTACGGGGGGCAGGAAGAGGGGCACGTTCCAGAGAAAAGATGGCATATTCATAATGCCTGAGGCGGCCTGTTTCCGCAGGCGGAAGCCCCGGCAGGCAGAAGGAGAGGCCATGCGCTATACATGTCCCCAGGGCGACAACGCCATCACTTTTTTCTTCCCATATCCTGACAAGGAAAAGGTCCACGTGTCGGGGGATTTCAACGGGTGGGAAGAGCCCGGCTGGCCCCTCTACAAGGTGGAGGAGGGCTGGGAGCTGAGGACGGCACCCCTTCCCCCGGGAGATTACGGATACAAGTTTCACGCCGACGGTGAGTGGTTCCGCGATCCTCATAACGCCCTGTCAGGCGATGACGGGTTCGGCGGCATGAAATCCATCATCCATGTGGGCGCCGAGAAGGGGAGCCTCCACCACTTCACCTTCTACTGCCCCGCTCTGGGGACCGACAGGGGATACCTCATCTACCTTCCTCCTTATTATTTTTATACTCCGAAAAGGCACAGCACCCTCTACCTCATGCACGGGGCCCAGGACTGGGAGTGGGCCTGGCTTGAGAAGGCTTCTCTAAACGGCATAATGGATGCCCTTATTCATGAGGGTCTTATCGGGGAGTTCATCGTGGTGATGGCCAGGGAGAACGGTGATCTCTTCAAGGGTGACCACCGCTACGGCAGCGCCATTGCCCAGAACCTCCTGGGCCACATCGACTTTGAGTTCCGCACCATCCCCTCCAAGTTTCACAGGGGGATAGACGGGATTGCTACGGGAGGCTATAACGCCTTCTACCTCGGTGCGCTCTACCACGACAGGTACAGCTCCGTCGGCGCCATGAGCGCATATTTCACAGAGTTTTCCTACGAGCTCATCCGTGAGAACCAGGAATACCTGAGAAGGAATGACGTGCGGTTCTTCCTCTCATGCGGCCAGAGCGACAGCCTCAAGGACTCGGTGAGGGACATGGCCTTCACCCTCGGCCAGCTAGGCTTCTACGTGGAGCATTACGAAAACCCGGGACACCACGACTGGGACTACTGGAAGCTCAACTACACGGGGGCGCTGCAGTTTCACTGGTGGAGCTTCCAGCGCTTCGCCTGATCCGCAGCGGTCTATTCAACGGTGATGTACACTTTTTCCGGGTCAATGAGATACCCTGCCGGGCCGGGCTCTGTAAGGCCTCTCACCCTGTTGCTGACAGCCACTATCCCGTAAGGGTTCCAGAGAAACACGTATGGGGCGTCTTCCACAATCTTTTCCTGGAACTGCCTGTAGAGCTCTTTTCTCCTTGCCTGGTCCGCCGTCTTCCTTGCCTCTTCCAGCACCTTGTCCACTGAAGGATTGGAATAGCTCATGAAGTTCATCCCCTTGTCGCCCATCTGGGAGGAGTGCCACTCGGTGTAGCAGTCAGGGTCGAAGTTCTCCACCCAGTCCAGGATGACAGCGTCAAACTGGCCGGGGTTGCAGAGGTTGATGAGGGCGGAGAACTCGGTGGCGCGGAGATCGGCCTTGATGCCGGCGTCATGAAGGAAGGCCTGGATGAAGACCGCTGCTTTCTCGCAAAGAGGGTTCCCCGAAGGGTAATATAGCTTGAATTCCAGCTTCATGCCCTCACGGGAGCGAATGCCGTCCTTTCCCTTTTTCCATCCCGCCTCGTCAAGGAGCCTCCCTGCTTTTGCGGGGTCGTATCCGTAGCGCTCCACCCTGTCGGAATAGGCCCATGAGGGAAGAGGGATGGGGCCTGTCGCTGCCCTCCCCGTGCCCTGGAGAACGGCTTTCACTATCTTCTCCTTGTCTATGGCGTAATTAATGGCTTTTCTCACCTTTACGTCCTGGAAGATCTCCTTGGTGAGGTCAAATCCCACGTAGTAATAGACGAACTGCTCCCATTGGTACAGGGTGATATTCTTCATATCCTTCACGGCCCTCAGGTCCTCGGTGGAGAGGTTGCTGATATCGACGGTGCCGGTCATCAGGGCGATACGGCGGCTTTCAGCCGAGGGGATGATGGAGAACACCATGCCGCGCAGACGCGGGCACCCAAGGAAGTAGCCTTTGTGTGCCTCAAGGTATATCCTCTCCGATGAACGCCATTCCTTGAACCTGAAGGGGCCTGTCCCCACTGGATGCCAGTTGAAGGCGCACCTGTTGATGTCCTGGCCCTTGAGGACATGGGCAGGCACGATGCCCATCTGGGTGAGATTGGCGAAAAAGGGCGAAAAGGGCGCAGGGAGGGTGAACTTTATGGTGCGGCTGTCAGGCGCCTCAACGACCGGGTCTTTCCCGTCAACCTGGAAGAGCCCCCTGTTGAAGGTGTTGGTAGAAGGCTCGTAGAGTTTTTCAAAGGTGAACCTCACGTCTTCAGAGGTAAAGGGGGCTCCGTCATGCCAGGTGACGCCCTCTCTCAGCCTGAAGGTCCACCGCGTGCCGTCGGGCGAGGACTCCCATGACTCGGCGAGGTCGGGGACGATCTCCATCTTCTCATTGTACTTCACAAGGGTGTTGAAAACGAGGGAATTCACCGTCATTGAAGACATCTCAGAGGCAATGACAGGGTTGAGGTACATGGGATCTGACCTGAGGGCCACGAAGAGGATATCGTGGGGAAGGGCGGGCCTCCTGCACCCGGAGAGGAGTGCGCATGCAAAAAGAACCAGGAGAAATAAAACCATGGAGAAAGATCGGCGGGAAGCCTGCGGTATCCTGATGAATGAGAGCTCCATGGTGGTTTACCCTTTCTTCCTCCTTTCTTTTTATTCCTCTTTTAACCCGTCATCCAGCCTCCAAGCGGGGCGGACTGAGTTCTGCCTTTGAAAGGATAAGGGCCTTCCCGGGGGGAATATTGACGGGAACATATAAACACCCCTTCCCCCCAAGGAGGTTCTATGCAGAAAACAACAGCTTCTTTTCCCATTTTAAGGAAACGGGATGGCAGACTCTGCAAGTTTGAGAAGAAGAAGATCACCGAGGCCATCTTCAAGGCCCTTTACGCCACGGGGGTAGATTCCAGGGAAAAGGCCGAGCACCTGAGCACCATAGTGGTCAAGGAGCTTTCCAGGTCACACGCGGGGACCCTTCCCCAGGTCGAGGAGATACAGGATATGGTGGAAAAGGTCCTGATCCAGGAGGGCCACCTCTCGACGGCCAAAGCGTATATACTTTACCGCGCAAAGAGGACAAGCATCCGCGAGGGAAAATCGGAGCTCATGGATACCATGGAGGAGATCCTGAAAGAGGCCCACAGGGAAATCCCCTTTTCCTCCCTCTCGCCGAGGGCAAAGATGATGAAAGTGGCGAGCGCCGCGAGCTGCAACTTTTACCTCTCCAGGATTATCCCGAGCCAGTATGCCGATGCACACCGCAAGGGGGAGATTTACATCCATGCGCTGGAATATTACAGCAAGACGGCCGACAGCCTCCAGATCCCCCTCTGTACCCTGCTGGAAAAAGGGTTTTCAGGAGGATACGGGTTTCTTCGGCCGCCCAGAAGATACTCCACTATCGCGGCCCACGCGGCCATAATTCTCCAGAGCTGCCAGAACGACCTGCATGGCGAGCAGGCACTCTCCGATTTCGACAGCGAGCTGGGACACTATATCACGTCAAACCTCGCGCCTGACGAGGAGCAGTGCTTCCAGGCGATGGAAGGTCTTGTGTACAACCTGAATACCCTCTATTCAAAGGTGGGAGCCCAGGTGCCCCAGAGCTCCATCTCAATAGGCCTTGCCACTTCGCAGGCGGGAAGAATAGTCGCAAAGACGCTTCTTGAGGCTCTCAGGAAAGGCCTGGGCCGCGGTGAGACGCCCCTTTTCCCCGAAGTGATCTTTTCAGTGAAAGAAGGAGTTAATTTCAATGAGGGTGATCCCAACTTCGATCTTTTCCGCCTCGCCCTTGAAGTCGCCTCGCGCCGCATGAATCCCACCTTTTCCTTCATGGATGCCCCTTTCAACGCCGCATCAAAGGCTGCCTACTGGGGAGGCGGGTCAAGGATTGCGGAAAACAGGGCGGGGGAGGTCACTCCCCGCAGGAGAGGGACAGTTGCCGCCATCACCATAAACCTTCCAAGGGTTGCTCTTTTCATATCGCACAAGAGGAGTGAATTTCTTCTCACCTCCTTTTACAGTGAGCTCCAGCGGGTCATCAACCTGGCCGTGCAGCAGCTCCTCCTCCGTTTTGAGACTCTCGGCCACCTCAAGGCGAAAGAGATGCCCTTTGTCATGGGGGAAAAGATCTACCTCGGCTCCGAGTCACTGAATGAAAATGAGGAGATCAAGCCTTCCCTCAGGAACGGCACGCTTGCCATAGGTTTCGTGGGCCTTGCCGAGGCGCTCCTGATCCTATACGGGCGCCACCATGGCGAGGATCCCGGCGTTCAGGCCCATGGCGTCGAGATCGTGGAGTTTATGAAAAGCAGGGTTGACGAGTGCGCCGAAGAGCACAACCTCAACCTGGTCCTTGCCGCCCCTTCCACGGAGAGAATCGCTGCGGAGTTTGCCCTGCTGGACAGGCAGGAATTCGGCGTGGTCCCCCGCATCACCGAAATGCCCTGCTACTCGAACGGCTTTGAATTTCCCCACACTGCGAAGCTCACCATCGAACAGAAGCTTTCCATTGACGGGCCATACCACAGCCTCTGCCAGGGCGGCCATTATTCATTCATAAAGCTTGCGGCGCCTCCCCGTTATGATGAAGTTGAAAAAGCGGTGAGGAAGATGAAGGAGGCGGGAATCGGTTTCGGAGGCATCTCCTTCCCCCTCGACGAGTGCAGGGAGTGCGGCGCCCTCGCTGAAAAAGGGGAATGCCCCTCCTGCGGCAGCTCGAGAATAAGGAAGATACGCAGAAGCATCTCCAGGCTCTGCCCTCAGGAATTTGCCTGCGGGGGAGGCGAATAGGGCGATCCTACTCGAGGGGGATCTCCTCGATCTGAAGCTCCTGCGGGGCTCCTGTCGCCTTGGGCGGCGCTTTCGGCGGCGGTGCGGGTTTCGTCTTCACCGGCGGCGGTGCCAGGGTCTCAATGATTGGCTCAGCCGGCGGCTTTTTTGTTGCCTTCCCTCCCCCCGGGCCTTCTCCCGTGGGGACCATCTCAATCGTCGGGGCCTTGGGAGCCTGCTTTGTCGCTTCAGTGTCGGACGGAGGGGCCATCTCGTTGGTGGCCTTTACCGACGGCAACTCTTCTGAGGGAGGCTCGGATCCTGAGCCCTCCTCGGGGCTCCGGATAATATTGATATTTATCTTCATCTGAAAGTCGGCATACCTGAGGGGATCATCCTCAAAGGTCCTCATGCAGATCTCGTTGTCGAAATAAAACTTCTTCTTGTCGATGCTGTAAACATAATCGGTGCTGGGATTTACCAGCTTCTTGCAGACAGGGCATTCGACGAGGTCCACGCGGGCCGGATCCTTTGAATCGCCGCCTGCTGCCGGTGCCCCGGACTCCTGGGAGGCCGGCTGCAGGCCTGCCGCCGTGGACGGTGCAGAAGGCGCCGGCACTGATTTCGCCGATGCCTTCATCCTGATCAACGATGCCGAAGTGATGACGATTATCACCCCGATTATGATCCCGAAGACCAGGAAATATATGGTGCTGAGGCCTGAACTGCCTTTTCTTGTCATTTCATTCCACCTCTCCTCTTACTATTATTTTACAGGATGGGAGGTCTTTTTGCAACAGCCCCCCGGCATGGATCGGCGCCCATTCAGAACTCCAGGTAGGGCTCCCACTGCTCCACAACCTTTTTCCTTATTCCAGGGATGTTCTTTAGCTCCTCGATGCCGCTGAATGAACCGTTTTCCCTGCGGTACTCTATTATCCTGGACGCCGTGGCGGCGCCTACTCCTGGAAGCCTGTCGAGCTCCTCCAGGGAGGCGCTGTTGATATTCACCCTGGCCGGCGCTCCGGGAGCAGGCTTCCCGCAGGCTCCCGGCTCACCCTGCTTGAGAACTTCCTGCTGCGGTATGGCAGGTACAAGGATTTTTGCCTGGTCCGAGAGCTTCTGCGCCAGGTTTATTCCCCTGCAGTCCGCCCCGGCGGTGACTCCTCCCGCTGCCTCTATGGCTCTCACCACTATGCTTCCCTCAGGGAGCATATAGACGCCGGGATTGTTCACCTCACCACATACATGGACGCAGATTGAACTGCTTTTATTCCCCTTTACCCATGGATTCATGGTCTCTGCCTCTTCGGCGCTGCTGCCTCCGGCAGCCACTATTGAAATTGTGGGAGGAACATCCCTTCTCTCCAGGTAATAAAGGATATATCCTCCCAGCACGGCTATCGTTACAGCCAGGGCTACAGCCAGAGTGGAGTGCTCTTTTCCCGGATCTGCCATGGCAGGAAGCTCCTTTTCAGGTTCTGCTCTCATGATAGCCGATTGTTATTGCAAAAGTATGAAATTTTTCTGCCGGGAAAGGAAAAAATGTTAAATTTTTGTACCCAGGGTAGACCGGAGCCAAAGCTATGAACGAAGACGAGCACGCTCTCATCAGGGCAGTCTATGACAGGCGCGCCCCCTATTACAACAGACTTGTTAATCTGCTCTCCTGTGGGCAGGACCACCGCTACAGGGCTGAAGCCGTGAGCCGCCTCAACCTGAAAAAGGGCGACAGGGTGCTTGACCTGGGATGCGGAACAGGGCTCAATTTCGGCCTTATCCATGCCAAGGTGGGTGAAAATGGGCTCATCGTGGGAATAGACTCAAGCCTTGGCATGCTCAGAAAAGCCAGGGAGGCCGCAAAGAAGTGCTCCATGGGAAATGCCCATCTCATCGCCGGCGACGTTTCCGAGGTGGTCATGCCCCGCAGATTCTTTGACGCCATAGTGGCTACGTATCTTTTCTCCACAATTCCCGATTACCAGCAGGCTCTAGAGCATTTTTTAGGCTCCCTGAAACAGGGGGGGACCTTTGTGCTTGCCGATGACATCCTCCCTGCAGGCTGGTTCGCAGGGCCTCTCATCATGGGGCCCTGGCTTCTCCGGCACGGCTGGGTCAACTATTCCAGGCAGATAATCAGGTACCTCAGGAAGGCCGGAGGGGAGGTAAAGGTGACATGGCATCACGGGGGGCTTATTTATATCGTATCAGGGAAGAAGGTCTAGTTTCTTTTCTTTGAGCCTGCAAATTCTTTCAATGAATAGAGAAAAGTGAGGAAGGGAATGAGCCACTCGCTCTTTTCCCTCGCGAGGACCTGCGTCTCCCTTAACTCTTTTCCCGTCTTTGAATACTCGGCATGGACCATTTCAAACCTTTTTATGATCTCCCTGTATTCGGGGAGCGCTTCGAAGTTCTTGTTCTTGGCGCACATGCACATGTGACCGACGCCTGCAAGCGCTTCGACGGCCTTTTCCACCAGGGAGTCATACCTGCCCTTGAGATCATATTTTTCAGAGGACTGGGTGATCTTCATCATGGCCTGGTTGAATTTTGTCGTCACGGCATTGCTGCCCTGTATGGCGGAAAAGTCCACTTCCTCGTTCATCTTGAGCTGTTTTCCCACTACCTTGATCTCGGTGCTTAACATCACCACTTTTTTCACGAGCTCTTCGATCTCGGCGTCGCTAAAGCCAAGATTTTTCCCTTTCCTGATGTAGAGCATCCCGATCTCGCTCAGGATGGACCTTCTCTCCACGGCAAGCTGGTTGTGCTTCACGTTCAGCTTCACCTCGTCTATGGTGTTCCTGAGGTTCCATTTCATCTTGTTAAGGAAGTCCATGGCGTGCTCTCCTCCTAGTGAACTGCGGCAGTCATCTCGCTGCTCCGAATATCATGGAGCATATCCAAAGAACCGCTGAGGCCACAAATACTATCAGGCCGGTTTTCCCGAGTTTGTCTTTCCTTGTGATAACCGGAAGAATCGACAGAACGAGGCCGGCACCTGCTGCAATGAATGAGGCAATGAAGAGGGCCCAGCCCGGGAAGCCCGCGGGACGGAGTGCGACGTTCAGTATCAGCAGCACAAGAGCGGCAACGGGCAGCGAGAGAAGCCATGGACGCTCCTGAGACGGAGCCTCGTGCTCCTCTGCGGCCTGCTTTTGATGATGAAGGTGAGGCGGGTGGGGCGGGGTCGCGCTCTCGCTGCAGTTGGTCTTCAGGGCCTCCTTCAATTCAGCGGCCGATTCGAAACGGAGCTTTGGTACGATATTGATGCACTTCATGATAATCTCGTCGAGGGCGGGAGACACTTTCGGGTTGAGCCTCCGCAGGGGAGGGAAAGTGAATTTCGCATTTTCCATGTTTTTCTTGGTAAGAAGAAAATAGAATGTGGCCCCCAGGGAATAAATATCGCTCCGCGCATCGGACTGCTCCGAGCCGTACTGCTCCGGAGAGGCAAAGCCGGGCGTGCCCATGATGAAGGTATCCTTGACCTTCACGGGGTTGAAAAAGCGGGCCGTGCCGAAATCAATGAGCTTCACGTCGCCGTCGGGGCAGAGGATTATGTTTGACGGCTTCAGGTCCCGGTAGATGACGGGCGGGTCAAGGCCATGGAGATACTCCAGGATCTCGCAGAGTTTGATCATCCAGGGAACGACATCCTCTTCCTGGAACGGATCATCCATTACTATCATCAGGGAGTCCAGAGTGTCGCCCTCGATGTAGTCCATCACCATGTAATAGCTGTCCTCATGGAAGAACTGGTCAACTACCTGGGGAAGGCCTGGGTGTGAAAGGCCTGCAAGGAATTTCGTCTCGCGAAGGAGGAGCTCTTCTTTTCCCGGCGGTATGGCCTCCCTGGTGAACTCCTTTATTGCCCTCTTTTTCCCTTTTTGCGCGGTGTCGTCAGCGAGATATACCACGCCGAAGGAGCCTTCACCTATGGCTTTTACGATAGAGTAGCGGTTCTTGAGGACCGTTCCCTTGGTATACTTTTTCATGGTCACCTGTCACGGCATCTCAGCCAAATCAGGGCACTTTCCGCAAAGAGCCCACGAAATACTCTTTAGGTATGGGAAAGAAAAAACCTTCCGCAGGGGAAAAAATTTCGCATGAGAATAATAAAGGCAGTGCCTCTCTGTTTAAAGAGGCACTGCCCGGCGGTGATAATTTCCTGACCCCGGCTTCTATTGGGCCTTCTTCTCTTCCTTGGCCTCGTCGGAAAGACCTGCCTTGTCCACGGGGTCCTTGGCCGCAGCACCGTCACCCTTTATCTGCTCGCTTGTTTCTTTCGCAAACTTGTCCCGGGCCTTCTCGCTCTCATTCTGGCTTGACATGACCTCGTTGAAGCCCTTTTCATTCGCTTTGTCCATGGCCTGGATGCCCTTAATCTCGTCAGACATGATGATGCCTCCTCACAATATGGGTATTCTAAGAATAGTATAAGGCAGGCGCCATGGGAAGTCAAAGCGATCCAGAAGAACTATGCGAACAGAATGTTAACTTTCTTTAACGGATGGTAACAAATGACGGGAGCGCCTGATAGGAGAAGAAAGAGCCGAGGGAGAACTACCATCAGGATTCCTGCGGAAAGCAACAAGACGGGTAGATCAGGAGGTACCCTGGCAATCCTGTGAAAAGACAGCTCATGGTCGTAGTTATTGCCCTTCTTCTCGCTGCCCCCTGCGGATCTTTTTCCGGAGCGGCCGCAGAGAGGGCATCGAAGCCTGCCGGCCTCAAGAGGCTCTGCGAGAGCCGCTGGCTCAATGGTTATTACCTCTACTCCTTTTCCCCCGGCGAAGAACGCGTTGCTTTCGTGCTGGAGACGGGGGGGAACACGGATATCTGGAGCGCCGCCAGGGACGGGAGCGATCTCAGGAGGCTCACGGCAGGCCCCGGCCAGGACATTCTCCCCTCGTGGTCGCCTGACGGCCGTTATATCTCCTACCTTTCCAACGGTGACGGTGAATGGAGCCTCTACGTGATGAAGAGCGACGGCTCTTCACAGAAGAAGATCTTCCCTGTGATAACCGTGACGCCTCTCACCACTGAGCCCGTATGGTCACCTGACAGCTCCAAGCTCATCGTGAGCTCTTTCAAGGGCAGCACGTGGGACCTCTGGCTTCTCGGCAGGGATGGCAGGAACGCCCTCAGGCTCACCCACGATGACAGGAAGGAGCTGGCCTGCTCATGGATGGACCATGGGAACAAGATTCTCTTTGCCTCTACCGACCTGGGGAGGTCTTATGTCTGCCTTATGAACGCCGACGGGACCGGCGAAAGCCGCCTTACGGGCGATGAAGGAATATGCCTTCTTCCCGCCCCCTCCCCCGACGGGTCGGAGATAGCCTTTGTACGGGGAGGGTCCATGAGCTCATCGGTGGAGACCATGCACCTCACCAGCGGTAAGGTGCGGGACCTTACCGCATCCCCGGGCATCAATACTCTTCCGAAGTGGTCTCCTTCGGGAGGGAGGATTGCCTTTCTGTCAAGCCGCTCGGGAGCGATGAACGTCTGGTCCATGGACCGGCAGGGCCAGTCGGCCACGCAGCTCTCCGATCAGCACGGCAGCCTTTTCGGCCTGAAATGGATGCCGTCGGGCATTGTCTCGTGGGTATCCTATCTTGACAGCATCTTTTCCATAATTATCACCAGGGCAGAGAGCGCTGAAGAGCATTCACTGATCGACACCGAGGCCGCGGATTATTATCCCGCCGTGGGGCCTTCAGGCAGCCCTGCGGCAGTCACCTGGAATGTCAATGGAAAGAGGCACATAAAAATAATTGATGCCGGAAGCGGCGAGGGCGGGCTCCGCTTTGAGTCCTCCGGTGACGAGCAGTTCTGCCCGGCCTTCAGCCCCGACGGGATGTCGCTGGCATTCATGGCAAAAAAAGGAGACATCCTGACCCTCATGAAAGGGGACTTCCAGAAAGGAGCGGCAGTGGAGCTGACCAGAGGCGATTCCCTTCCCGCAATGCCTGTGTGGGCACCCCGTGGTGAGTCCCTTGCTTTTATCGCCAAGGAAAAGGGGCGAACGGCGCTCCATATATGGCATGGCGGGAAAGACAGCTCCTTCATTCTTGATTCAGACGAGTATGAGCTCCTGCATGCCCCCTGCTGGTCACCTGACGGTGAGCAGATCGCCCTTGTGGACAGGAAGGGGAAAGAATGGCTGCTGAAGCTTTTTGAGGTGAAGAAAGGAAGCGCGGCGCTCCTTCTACGCTCTGAGGCGCTTCTGTGCTCTTCCCTCTGTTTTCAGGGCATTTCAACGCTTTACTATGCTGCCTGCCCTGAGGACAGGGAGGAGATCTGGCGCCTTGACATAAGGACAGGGAAGAGAGAGAGGGTGGCGAACAGCAGGGCAGGGGAGAGGCCGCCCTCACTGAGCGCAGGGGGCGGCAGGCTGGTGTTCACAAGAAACAATGAGCTCTGGTCCATTGACGGCGATGACGCTCCGGTGAAAATGCCCTTACCTCTTGAGGGAGCAAAAGTCTTCCCTGTCCTGAGCCCCGACGGCAAAACGGTTCTCTTTCTCCTGGCAGAAGGGAATACAAGGGATCTCTATCAATATTATCCGGATTATCCTGTGCAGGATGAAGGGAAAAGTAAAAAGGCCCCGCTCTCATACTCTTCTCAGGTACTGTGAGGACCTTGTGTCGATCTGGAGCTTGTCGTTCACTTCAATGAAAAGGGGCACCTGAATGACGGTGCCGGTCTCAAGGGTTGCCGGCTTTGTTCCCCCGGTGGCGGTATCGCCCTTGAATCCAGGCTCAGTCTCAGTCACGACGAGCTCCACAAAATTGGGCACTTCTACGCCCAGTGCTGTCGTGTCGTGGAAAAGGATCGAGACCTCCATGCCGTCCTTGAGCCACTTGGTGCCGTCACCTACGAGATCACCCTGCAGAGTTATCTGCTCGTAATTTTCGCTATCCATGAAGACGTAATCAGTGCCCTGGGAGTAAAGAAACTGCATGGTGCGCTTCTCGATGTGAGCCCTCATAAGCTTTTCCCCCGCCCTGAAGGTTTTCTCAACGGTATAGCCTGTCCTGAGATTCTTGAGCTTCGTCCTCACAAAGGCGGAGCCTTTGCCGGGCTTTACATGGAGAAACTCCACGATGGTCATGAGCTGGCCGTCCAGCTCGATGGTCATCCCGTTCTTGAAGTCGTTTGAGGTTATCATTGCTTCCTCCTTATCTTTTCAAGGCTCCCTCTCTTCCCTGTCTTTTCTCAAGCCTTGGCATGCCATAACTTTATTGGACAAGAGCTGAGCTTTTCCTTTTATAGGAATCGGGCATTTTTTCTAGAGCGAGAAATGAAGCACCAGAGAGGTGCCTTCCGTGCCGGTATAGATGATCAGCTCGTCGGCCAGCTCCATCATGAGAGGATATCCCAGCTTGTGAATCCTCTGGCGCGAGTGGCATTTTATAAAGACGGACCTGAGAATGTCCTTGAGGCGTACTCCCGGCCCCTCGTCATCAATCCTGACGCTGAGCGTGCTGTTGTTTTTCCAGAGCGCCACGGAGCCTTTCCCCGCGTATTTTATCACGTTCGAGAGGGCTTCCGAAGTGGCCACAATGATGCTGTTCCACTTCTCGCTTCCTATGCGGAGGTCTTTCGAAAGGTGGGAAAGGAGGGCCTTCATCTTTTTCATGTCAGCAAGATCGCCGATGTATTCCCTGGTGAGCGCCGTGCCTTTCAGCGTGCTGTCGAGTTCGCCCCTCTCCATTACAAGGGACAGCTTCCTTCCCGAGAGCACGGAAAGATCATTTCTTACACAGGTAAAAATCTTTTCATGGAGAGAGGTGACTTTTGCATCCCCTTGGGCGGAGCACCACCTGGGGGACCTGATGTTCTCGCATTTTCCCACGAGGTGAATAAGCTTCCTGATGTGGATCAGAACCTCTATCCTGGAGAGAAAGGCCGCGAAAGGGAGCGGTGTAAAAAAAAGGTCATCAGCGCCCTCATTGAATACAAGGAGCCTTTCAATGAACTCCTCGGTGTGTGAGATGAGGATGACAGGGAGGTATTCTTCTGTATCCGGGGGCTTCAGCTTCTTCAGGGAGGTGAAATGCCCGCCGAGTTCGGTGGCGAAATCAAGGAGCACCAAGTCAGGGCAGGTTTCTGCAGCAGCAACAGCAGCCCCGGAATTGTCTTTCACCAGCAAAAGTTGATACCCCCCGCTCTCAATGGCTGCAATAATAGGTGATATGTCGTAGTATTCACTTCCAGCGAGGAGAATCGTTCCCCGCTCGTGGAGAAATGCTTGCGTTGCAGGGCAGGAGGCGTTGGTGCTTTCCATGGTTGTCCAGGTTCTCTGCGGCGACTTACAGAATATAAGGAGATTAAAGTTCTTCCATAAAAGGGAAAATACCTTCATGAGCCATTTTCCGATTGAGGGATTTCAAAAGCTGAAGGGGGAAAATTGGCTCGTTTCTCTTTGCAGGAATTTCGGAAAAAGTGTATAAAATTAAATAAAAGAATTTGTTCTGTCATCTGTATGATTGATCAAAAGAGGATTTCGTGAATGAAAGATGAAAATTTCCACAGTGTGACGGGAGGAGGGGGTGAATTAGTTGGGAATCGTTTCTAACATGAAAGAGATTTCGGCAAAGGTTGCGCTCATAGAAGTAGAAGGGGATATAGATTTTTCAATCTCCCAGAAACTGAAAGAGGAGCTCATAGGGCTTGTCAACCGCGGGAAATCAAAGCTCATAATTGATCTCAGCAAGGTCAGGTACATAGACAGCTCAGGCCTGGAAGCGCTTACTTCCACGCAGAGCAAGGCCCGGTTTCACCAGGGCGATGTCTATCTGATATGCTCTGATATGAACATCAGAAAGATCTTTGATATCACCGGCCTGGATGAATACATCAAGATTTTTGAGACGCGCGAAAAAGCCGTTGAGCAGGTTGGCGAAAAGTAAATACGATCCTTCCAGATGAGAGAGAACTCTCTCTTTGACAAAAAACTCCGGGGCTCATGGCGGCTCCATGGGCTCCGGGATTGATTTGATCTGTGGGGGATTTTTGTTTTGTATTCTCCCCATAGCGGGCTGGAGAGGTAAGTATGCCGGGCAGTGAAGAAGCAGAAAGACCCAGAATTCTTGTCGCTGATGACGAGATGCACCTCAGGAACATTCTCAAGATCAACCTGGAGATTGAGAACTTCAACGTGATTACGGCCCAGGACGGCGAAGAAGCCCTTGCAAAGGCAGTCTCGGAGAACCCGGACCTGGTGATTCTGGACGTGAGCATGCCCAAGATGGACGGCTACACTGTCTGCAAAAAAATCCGCAGCCAGGGATTTACCATGCCTGTAATCATGCTCACGGCAAGGACGCAGGTACACGACCGCGTTGAGGGTCTTGAGTGCGGCGCCGATGACTATGTCTGCAAGCCTTTTGATATGGAAGAGCTTCTTGCCAGGCTCGGTGCCCAGCTCAGGCGCGTTGAGACTACAAAGGATCAGATAAAGCATATCATCGACAATAAGTGGGACGAAATAAACGAGGGATTCAGGCTTTTCGAGGAGAACCAGCCCCGTGTTGCGAGCTTTGATGCCTCTCATTTCAACGTGGGATTCCAGTTCATTCCTTCGGGCAAAATAGGCGGCGACTTCTGCCAGCTCATCGAGAAGGACCAGAACAGGATAATGGTCATACTTGGCGATACCGTCGGCAAAGGATTGAAGGCGGCGCTCCTGATGGCATCTACCTTTGGAATCCTTGACACGCTGGCCAGGGAGCATGACTCCCCCATGACGATAGTCTCAGAGGCTAACAGGATAATGCTGGAGAGCCTCAGAAGCGTTCAGAAGGGCTTTGTCACCGTATTTGTCGGCGTCATTGATAAGGAGAAGCGCGAATTCACTTACTGCAACGCCGGAAGCTTCCCTCCCATCATTATCCACCGGAACACCAGGAAGCATGAGCTTCTCAAGACCACGGGCGTGTTCATAGGCATGTACACCGAGCCTGAATACACTGAGAACGTGGCAAAATATGAGGAAGGCGACAGGCTTATCCTCTATACCGACGGTCTCATCGAGGCGAAAAACAAGGCGGGCAAGAATTTCGGCATCAAGCGCCTCTACCGGTTGCTCCTCAAAAACATGGAATGCCCCGTGAAGGACCTGTCAACGCTTCTTATGCACAAGGTTGAAGCTTTCCTTGGCGGTAACTTCTTTTTGCTGGACGATCTCACCTTTCTTGTCCTGGAGTTCCTCTAGGATCCCTGCCTTCCCGACTCTTCCTGCGGGATGAAACCTCGCCTTCCTCATCTCCAGGCTATCTGGCAGCCTCTTCACTCTAGGAAGATGCAGTTCCTTCAGCCTTTTCCACGGGGACTTCCTCAGGTTCCGGGGAAGGCGTATCGGGCACGGGTGTTTCGGCAGCAGGCGCTTCAACAGGTGGTGCTTCGGCAGCAGGCGCTTCGGCAGCAGGCGCTTCGGCAGCAGGCGCTTCGGCAGCAGGCGCTTCGGCAG
>JAVHLM010000032.1:33565-39962 GCA_031082125.1 Candidatus Eremiobacterota bacterium | reverse complement strand
AGGCGCTTCGACAGCAGGCGCTTCAGCAGCAGGCTCCTCAGCAGCAGGCGCTTCGACAGCAGGCGCTTCGACAGCAGGCGCTTCAGCAGCAGGCTCCTCAGCAGCAGGCGCTTCGGCAGCAGGCGCTTCGACAGCAGGCGCTTCAACAGGTGGTGCTTCGGCAGCAGGCGCTTCGACAGCTTCTTCTTTCCCGAGGATGACCTTGATCACATGGGTCTGGCCGTCATTCATATAGGGAATCACCGTCGAAGGGAACTCCCTGCCGTCCAGGTAGATTGTCCTGACGCCCTTGTTCACTTTCTGGAGATTGGAGATGCTTATATGGTATGTGCACCCATGGCGCTTTTTGGTTATAGAGATATTTTCCCACTCCTGGGGGATGCATGGTTCAATCCTCATGCCCCTTTTTTCAAGACGGATTCCGCAGATCCAATCGTGGATCAGGCGGAATGTCCATGCCGCAGAGCATCCCTTCCAGGTATAGGAGCCGAGTCCGAATTCCTGGGATTCAGGTCCTTCAATGAATTCGGATTCCCCATAGGGCTCTGCACGGAAGCGCATGGGATCTTCGGATGCCATTTCACAGTTGAGGCTTTTTTTCAGGCCCTCGTATGCGATGTCGCCGTTGCCCTGGATGCATTCCGCAATAAGGCGCCACATGTGAGCCGTCTTAATTATCCCCCCGTTCTGGCGCTTACCGGGCGCAATCCTTGTGATGAAGCCTATGCTTTGTTCCGGCTCGGTGTAAGGAGGCATCATCGCGCAGCTTCCAAATGCGGAATCAAGGTACTGAGCCACCGAATCGAGGGCAGCCCTTCCTCTTTTTTTCGTGGCAACGCCGCTTATTACGGACCAGGCCTGGGGAAGAAGGAAGATCTTTCCATGCTCGTCATTCCCGGTCCCTATGATATCACCGTCATCGCCGATAGCCCTGCAGTACCAGGCGCCGTCCCAGCATGACTTGTTTATGATGCCGCTCAGCCTCTCAATCTCAGCCAGGAATTTTGTCTTGTTGAAGGCATCGTTCTTGTCCTCGAGGATGGGAAGGAACCTCTTCATCACGTAAATGAGAAACATTGAAAGCCATGTGCTCTCACCCCGGCCCTCTCTTCCGACCTGATCAAGGGCCTCGTTCCAGTCTCCGTTGAGGATCCTGGGAAGGCCGTTGTTTCCCTTGCTCTCTATGATGTTGTTGACGGCCTTGAGACAATGGGCGTAAAGGGTAGCTTCGCTCCTGTCAAAATAGGGGATCCTCTTTTCAAGGATATCCAGATCTCCGGTCTCGCGGACATACTGGCCTACCAGCAGGGCATACCAGAGGTGATGATCGGACCGGCCGGACTTGCATCCCCTCTCTATGAGAGGCGTGATCTGGTGGGCAAAGTCTCCGTCAAAATACTGGTAGTGCGCCAGTTCGACAATCTTGTTCCTGCAGAGCCCTGGCATGAGGGTAAGGCACACCAGGAGATTCTGGCAGAGGTCTCTCAGGGTGAGATCGGGCATTCCCGATTCATTGAAGATTATGTTGTCGCCATGCTCTATGAGACTCATTGACTGGTATTTGAGCCAGTAATTAAAAGTCCTGTTGAGACCGGCATCGGGGGTCTCTATGGAGATTGAGTCCACAATGCTCCCCCAGTATTCCTTGACCTGCCTGAGCTCGAGCTCTGCCTCCTGCCTGTCCAGGAGCTTCTGTATTACTTTCTGGATGATGGTCTTGGGATCTTCCTTCTGCTCGCTCACTCCGAGCACTACCTGGAATTCCTTTGTCTCGGCCGGCTCAATGTGTATTTTGCTATGAAGCACGGCTATCGCATCGTTTCCCCTGGCGATTGAGTTGCTGAGAAGCTTTTTCTTGAGGCTGTCAGGTGAGGCTGAGTTCCTTAAAGGACCGTAGAACTTCTCCCTCTGGCATTCAAAGGACTGCACCTGGAGGCTCGTAGTGAAGAAGAGTACTGAGTTCCATATGAGGTTACCGGGGCTTTTCCCGACCTGGATAAGCTCCCTCTTGGTCCACTGGCTGCTTGTCCCCCAGATGATATTCTCGCTGAAAAAGAGCTGTCCGAAAAGATTGTAAAGGTCCGGCATCAGATCATCGTCAACGGAATTTCCCATGAGAGGCTCGATGACGCTGTAAATGCTGAGATTCCTCGCGTCTTCCCCGTTGTTCTTTATCGAGACCATCCATATCTCGGCATGGGATTCCATAGGCACAAAATAGGTGACTGTCGTGGTGATGTCGCTGTAAGTGGCCGTAATGGTCGTATAGCCCAGCCCATGGCGGGCTTCCCATCCCTCATAGGCAAAATCGTGGGGGATGCCGTTTACCGTCCAGTATTCGCCCGTATCCTCGTCCTTGATGAAGAGGTATCTTCCCTGCGAGGATTGAGAGCCGCAGTGATCATTCCACCTGGTGAGCCTGTTCCTGATGGGATCTATAAAGAAGCTGTACCCTCCGCCGGTGTGAGAAATGAAGCTTGTATATTTCCTGTTGCTGAGAATATTATACCATGGCCGCGGGAGAAGGGACTGCCTTATGATATACTCTTTCCCGTCGGGGGAAAATTCTCCAATTGTGTCTTCCTGCATGGCCTTTCCTCCTGACTGCTGGGTTCTTCTTTTAGAATTAGTGCCATGGGGGAAAAATCCCTTTTCAGTCCATAGGTCTTACCTGAATCTGAATCTCCCTGAGTTCACTGTTTTTGCGGGTGATGATCTCCAGGGGTGCCTTCAGGTTCCAGATCTCAAATTTCATGCTCCATAACCTTTCATTATTCTGCAGGAATGACGCTGATTCGGGGTGAGCGGGCTCGAGCCTGGAAAATATGTTTATCATGGTCGTGACTTTCCCGCCGGTAACATACACTTCGTTTTTTTCAAGCTTTCCAAGGCTCTGATTCCCTTCAAAAGTAAAGGGCCTTGCCATGATCAGCACAATCGCCGAGCAGTAGGTTCCTTTTTTCGGCTCAAGAAGGATATCTGCATCTTTTTCACAGGGTATCCTGAACTCAAAAGTGTCTCCATCTATTATCTGTGGGGTTTTGAGCCACAGGAGCTTGGCAAGGGGGAGCTGCGTGCGGAGCATCACTGTCATGGGAGGCTTTGTAAGCTGCTTTTCCACGTAAACGATATAGGAGAGCCCCAGAATTACCGTGACGATGGCTGACAGGAGAAGGACAAGAATATTCCTGCGGCCTGTGGTCGCCTTTGATGGCACAGTGACACCTTTCACCTGAAGAGCGGGCTTTCTGGCAGTCACTATCTCTTCTCCGATCTCCGCAGCAATTGCCGTTGAGGCTCTCAAGCCCAGAATGGCCGTGTCTTTTGTGCCTCCCCTGTCGGTGCAGAGAGTGATGATATTCTGGAGGGCTTTCCCAAAATCCCCGTCGCCGCCTGCAAGTGCCAGGATCTCGCTGTCCCGGAGTTCCTCGGAGATCCCATCAGAAAGGAAGAGAATAGTGTCTCCCTGCCTGAGCTTTATCTTGTATATCTCTATGAGCGGGGCAGGATCGCTTCCCAGCCAGTTTCTGAAGGAAGGACTCCGGTCCGGCGCCGGCACCTGTGACGGCTTTCCCGGCGCGGACTGCCCTGCAGTCCGCTCAAGGGTGAGGGACTGCAGGGCGCCCTCCCTGATGAGAAGTGCACGGCTTGTACCGCCTCTTCCGAGAAAAAAGGAGTCATCATGGACTATCCCCATCAGCACGGCGGCGCGCATACCTGGAGTGGTTTTATGAAGGGAGTAAAGGGTTCTGTTGATCTCGGTGAAGACTTCCCTGATCTTGTCTTCCAGTTTCTCGCTTTCATCAAAGATAAAGTAACTCTCATCAAAATAGTAAGTCTTCGCAGACTCTTTTATTGTGTCCAGGCATATCTCACCGGGGTGGACGGCGTCGCCCGACCCTTCGGCCATGGCAAATAGTGCGTGGGACTTTGATCCCGCCGCACTGTTTACCTTTAAGAAATGGCAGACCCTGGTCTCAGCGATGCCCGGGTAGGTAAAGGTCCGGCTGGCAGCGACAATATCAAATTTTTCCTGATCCAAAGTGGCTGAAGCCTTTCTTAATCGCTTTTTGAAGAGAATTTTTTCATGAGGTGAAGGCCCTCTCCTGATTCTCTAAGATTTTTCAGATCGGTCCTCTTCAGGAGGAAATGATACCAGCGCCTGTCAAGAGAGAGAGCCTCTCCCATGAAGCGGGCCGCTTTCTTCAAGTCATTCTTTTTTGCATAGGCACAGGCAAGGGCAAAGCTTATGCAGGCCTTGAGAGCCAGGCATTCCTTCGGCGCTGCCCAGCTGGAAAAAGCCTCTTTAAAAGCGCCCAGTGATGAGGGGGAGAGATTTTCCACCATCTCTCTTATGGAGTCATTGCAGGAAGGCCCGTAGCCTTTTTCAAGCTCCATAAGAGCCTCGCGGTAACGGGAGCTCTCCAGATAGAGCCTTCCCATTGCCATGCGGGCTTCCCTTGAATCAGGGTTTACCGTGAGGGCTTTCAGCAGAAGAAGGAAGGCATCATCCCTTTTTCCGTCTTCGATAAGGATAAGAGAGAGGTTTACAAGGGCCGTGTCGTAATCAGGGGAGAGAGCAATGGCATGCTCCAGCTCCTCTTCTGCCTTTTCCCGTTTCCCGGCCTTGTAGAGGAGCCACCCCATATTGTTATGAAACGCTGGATCCCCTGCAAGGAGTTTTTCCGCCTTTTCATAAAGCGCGAGGGCTTTCTGATACTTCCCAACGCTTCCATAATGCCTTGCGAGGGAGTCGAGTGCCTCAATATCACAGGGATTTCTCGCTAACAGCCCTTGCCAGCACATGATGGCTTCTTTTACATTTCCTGCAGCATAATGGGCCTTCGCCATGAAATTCAGGGCAGCGGGGTTCCCGGGAGAGATCCTGAGGGCTTCCTTCCAGAGCGCCATGGCTTTCCCGGGAAGAAGCCTGTTATAGAGGCACCCTCCCAGGTTGACGAGTGCTTCAATTCCTTCGGGGTTTATCGCGTGGGCCTTTTCAAATTCGCTCGAGGCCCTGTCGGGGAATCCCAGGGCCTGCCATACAATGCCCATGTTGTTATGGGCAGCATAGTCTCCAGCATTGTGCTCCAGGAAGGAAGTGATGACAGCCCCTGCCATGTCAGGCCTCTTGAGGGCAAGGAGCACTACAGCGAGGTTATGGTAAGCTTTTGTGCGGGAAGGCTCTTTCTCTATCGCACGTGAGAGAAAATCAACGGCGTCGGTGAAGCGTCCCATTCGGTAGTAAACCCAGCCCATGTTATTATAGATTGATGGGTACGATGGATCTTTCTCCAGAACCTTGCGAAACTCCCGGAGAGCTTCGTCCAGGCGGCCTGTTCTTTCATAGATCATCCCCCTTGAGAAGGTGATTCTCTGGTCGCCGGGGGAGAGTTTTTCAAGGGAATCATAGACTTTCAAAGCTTTTTCATAGTCACCGCGGCGGAAAAGCTCATATCCCTGCCTTACCATTTCTTCATAATCATCGGCAAGACATGGCAGACCTCCTGAAGGGAGCAGAAACATAACGAGAGCGGTAAGTATCAGCATAATCAAGCGGAAGTTCGGACTGTTTCCTGTGAACTGCGTCATAGGATCCAATATTCTCAATTTCCCGATGCGATTCCTATTGATGAGAAGTATGAATTTCGCCTTGTGAAGAGAGGCAAGGGGCCTTTCTCCCGATTCCTGTCCTCATACTGATGGAACCCAGACTAAGGCAGGTTTTTAATTTCTTTCAAGGGCGCCTGAACCATGGCCCTCATTGAAAAAAAAAATAAGAATAAAAGGTATTTCTCCATGCCATGGAAAACATGTAATAAAATTCATTTAAATTATACTGGTGTTAAACTGGAGGCATTGATACCTTATGGTTTAACAGGTTATTTTCTGTTGCGTGAGAAGGAGGAGAGTCCATGAGTAACGGTGAGTCTCAGAAAGTGGTGCAGATCCCTGAAGAGACATTCAAGAAAATGAGGGAGAAGCTTAAAAAGCAGGATGACAGGATAAAAAGCCTCGAAGATCAACTGCTCACCATTGATCTGGAGGGAAAGGGGAGTGATTCAAGCGCAGCAACAGCCAAACTCCAGGAGAAAATCACAGAACTTGAGGGAACTATAGAAAAACAGAAAAAGGATCTTGAGAAAACCAGGGCCTCAGAGGGGGATGCGGGCGCCGCGGCAGCCAGACTCAATGAGAAAATCAAAGATCTTGAGGGTATCATAGAAAACCAGAAGAAGGACATTGAGAAAATCCGGGCCTCAGAGGGGGATGCGGGCACCGCGGTCGTGAGATTCCAGGAGAAAATCAAAGATCTTGAGGGTATCATAGAGAGCCAGAAAAAGGATCTTGAGAAAAGCAGGGCTTCAGAGGGAGATGCGGGCGCCGCGGCCGTGAG
>JAVHLM010000032.1:3137-33465 GCA_031082125.1 Candidatus Eremiobacterota bacterium | reverse complement strand
ATTCCAGGAGAGAATCATAGAGCTTGAGAATATGATAGAGAGCCAGAAGAAGGACACTGAGAAAATTCGGGCCTCAGAAGGAGATGCGGGCGCCGCGGCCGTGAGATTCCAGGAGAGAATCATAGAGCTTGAGAATATGATAGAGAGCCAGAAGAAGGACGCTGAGAAAATTCGGGCCTCGGTGGAGGCAGAAGGTAGTTCTGCTTCACTGCATGCGGAGCTGGAAGAAAAGGAGGAGTTAATAAAATACTATATGGAAAGGGAAAAACAGTTACTAGAAGCGATTCAGAACCAGCAGCAGCAGCTGCAGGCCTCATCTTCATCTGAGTCAGGAAGCGGAGGTGCAGGTGCGGGATACCTGGAGAAAGGCTTCACGATCTTGAGAAAACTGGAGCACGAGCTTATAAAGCGCGAAGAATTCACTGAAGCGCTTTTCGGGAGGGTAGCCAAGGTCAAGGAGACCATAACCCATCTTGAGCAGGAGCTGCTTGCCCTCCCCACACACGAGGATATTGACAACAAAATAAAAGCCCTCATGGCTGAAAGCAGCGCCCAGCTCGAAGATCTCACCGGTGTCAATGTCTCTTACGAGACCATCCTTGAGGGGATAAAGACCACTATGGATAAATCACTCGCCCTTGACTCCAAGCTTTCCGGTGAGCAGGAAGCCATTCTGCTGCAGAGAAAAGGAATGGTCCAGAGATTTGAGTACCTCCATTCCAACCTGGACAACATGATGAAGACCGTAAAAGAAAAAGAGGAGAAGCTTAACTCTGCCAGGTCATTCTTTGAGGCGAAATACCAGGAATGGAAGGCCCAGGACGAAGCAAGAAAGAAAGAGATGGAAAACCTCTTCGGCATGATAAGCTAGGAGAAGCGGTTTGCTCCCTTCCCTGGCTTGCGTTCCACCTGAGAGGTAGGGTATAATATTAAAGAGATAGAGAGAGCGGGGGCATACACCACTATAGAGAAAAGCCCCCGTAAGAGAAGGCAGTTTTATCATTCTTCTCTAATTGAATTTGAGAAAGGTGATGTACTTGTGAGAAACCAAGCCTGGGCTAACTATATAAAAGAGAAGAGAAGACTGAAGCATCTGACAAGGAGAAAACTTGCCGAGCTGGCAAAAATTGATCCAAGCTATGTAACCCTTATTGAAAGAGACGGCTATATACCGAGAAGAGATAAGGTCCTGGAGATAGCGAAGGCGCTGGAAGTGGAAAACAACCAGATCCTTCTGATGGCAGGCTATGCCCCCGAGGGGATACAGGTGAAGGAGTTTCTGCAGAAAATAGACAGCATGAAATTCGAACAGACATTCGACGAGGAAATGCTGCTGGTGCTGAAAGAGATAAGCGCCTTACCCCCGAAAGAGCAGAAAAAAGTCGCGCAGATGATCACGGCTTATGTGAATGTCATAAAGGAAAAGACTTCTTAGGTCTCTTTTTTCCACTCTTCCCAGTACTCGCATGTGACGGGCTTTTCATCAATAGATTCAGGGACCGGTGCCATAAGATAGTATTCCTTGGTTCTTGTTCTGTATACTTCACATTCAAAAAGGGTATATTCCGTGTCTATAATATACTCAAACTCTCTTCCCTGGTCCAGAACCTTCAGATGTCGGCAGGTGGCGCACACTTTGATCATCAGTGGTAGTTTTTCAGATCATCTGACAGTGTTTCCAGAATCTTCTTTATACGCTCGCTGATCTTGATTTTCTGCTCATGATCCGCTCTTTTCTGATGAAGATCATCGAGCTTCTCATAAAGGCTCTTTAATTCTTTAAGCATCTGTTCCCTGTTCATTGCGCCCCCCTTTCAGGCCTGCAATTGTTTGAAGCCCCGCACAATGTCTGCTGCCGTTTTTATATCATTCTCGCGGAGGGACTCATTTTTTTCCCCCTCGCCCATCCTCATATATTCCAGGAAGGTGGTCCTGAGAGGCGCTGCTCCCGCTGAGAGGGCAGAGAGCGGCACAAGGCTGAGAGTCTGTTCCCCAAGTGCGGGAGGGGAATGGACCATGATTGCTGCGGGGACTTCCCGGGTGCCGTCAAAGACAGTGCCGGCATAGATCCCTTTTCTGGGAGCCGCTCTTTCCTTCGGCAGAGTGCACTTTACAAGGGTGCCGCCAGGCAGGCTCTCGAAGTGCTCCCCTTTTATCTGGAGGGAGTAAAACCTTCCCAGCATCTCCTGGACTTTTCCCATCTGCCCTGCCAGAAGGGTGTTCCTGACAAGAGTGCTGCTTATCATATCCGCAGCGAGCGAGACAGGGGAGACGGTGTGGACTTCAAAGCCAAGAGACCTGCCCATCAGGGAAAGGCTCTCTCCGTCGCCGCCTTTTGCCCTGCCGAAGCGGTAATTGGGCCCTATAAAAATGGCTTTTGCACCGAGCTTTCCCACAAGGATTTCAGTGACAAACACCTCATGGGCAATGCTGCCGAATGCGGCATCAAAATCGGTCCAGATGAAATAATCAAGGCCGAGAGCTTCCATGAGGGACTGGCGCTCCTCGAAAGAGGAGAGAAGAAGGGGGGTGTTCTCAGGAGAGATAACGGTAAGAGGGTGGGAACGGAAGGTGAAGACTGCGCTTTTTGTGCCCCGCCGCCTGCCATCATCGACTGTCCTTGCCAGGATCTTCTGGTGCCCCAGGTGCACTCCGTCAAAAAAACCGAGCGAGAGAGATGTCTTCAATGAGGAAGGCATAAGTGCGTCAAGACGAAGAGATTTCAAGTGATACCTCGTTTAGGAGCCGGAGCCAGGGAGCCGGGGGGCCCCCCGGTTTCACCTTGAGATGATTATCGCGTCGAAGCCGTCCTGTTTCAGCTTGCCGGCCTGTTCCTGGGCCTTGCCTGGGCTTCCGACATTATCCAACTTTACCTTGTAGAACTCGCGGTCACCATCTTTCACTTTTTCAATCTTTGCCGAATAACCCTTTTTCTTGAGCTCATCAACCATCTTGTCAGCATTGTCTGACCTGGAGAATGAGCCCATCTGGAGGTCATAATTTGCCGGCTTTGATTCATCCTTCTTCTTCTTATCCGATGCCGCTTCTTCCCTGGGATTCCTGGACGGCGCAACAGAAGGCGATGCTGATGCCGCCGGCATTGGTGTTTTCACCGTCGCTTTCACCGTCGCGGAAGGCATCGCCGCTGGTGTTGAAGATTGACTGGGCTTTTCCCGGGGCTTTGTCTCCTTGTCAGGATTGCTGAGCGTTGACCGCGGAGGCTCAGGAGACTCCTCAGGCTTTTCCTTTGTCGGTTCCGGAGATGGCCTCACCGTGGTACTTCCGGGAGTCTCAGTCTTTTCCACGGTGCCTGCAGGGGCCGCTGACGGCTCCTGCACAGGGTTGTATTCCCGGGGGGAAGCTCCCAGGGTGCGGATTGACTGATCATCGATTCCAGGGATGGGATCATCGATGTTGCGGAAATCGGGGATAGTGACCTCCGAGGGCACTCCGTCATCCTTTTTCCGGTCCTTTTCCTGGCCGTCATTGTCCACAATGGTCTTCCAGGTCCTTGGCTTTTCTGCAGCGGTGTTTTCCGCCACATTCAGCGACTTCCGGGAGAGTATCTTGGTGTCGGCAAAATAATGGCCTGCCCAGCTCCCTGCCACAAGGGAAATCCACACAATGACTATAGTGACAATGAGCACCTTCATCCAGAAAGTGTCCTTCTCTACGGGAGTCTGTGTCATCTTCTTTTTCTTGTCGTCCATCGAGCATAGCCCCTTTCATTCTTTGATGAAAGAAAAATAAATAATAATGAAGGAGGGTACATTCAGACAGTGGATTTCTATGGGCCGTGAATTATTCCTTCCGGGGACGGACTCTTTTTTCTGCCGATGCCTGGGAATACAAAAAAAGAGTCTGTCCCTGATCAAAACCTGCATAGAGTCCAGGGGACTGAAGCATCAGGAATGCAAGATGTCCCTGTGGCGGTGGGGGAGGGTGCGGGCCAGGGTCAGGCAGAAGACTCCCAGGGCGCCGCCTTGTTTCAGGGTGGCGGCGCATTCCTCCAGTGTAGCCCCGGTGGTCATGATGTCATCTATCAGCAGCACGGTTGCCCCTTTCAAGGCATTGCCATCAATAAGCTCAAAGCTTCCGCTCACAGTAAGGAACCTTTCTTTCCGCGCCAGTTTCTTCAATGACGAGGTCTCCCTTTTTTTTCGCAGTATATCCTGCCTGATAGGGATATGGAGGGCTTCAGAGATCGGTGCGGCGAGGAGAAAGGCCTGGTTGAAGCCGCGCTGCTTCTCTCCGGCCTGAGAGAGAGGCACGGGGACAAGGCAGTCTATCCTGGGAAGGCCCCCTTCCTGCTGCAGTCTCTTCATCATGAGAAGCGCCAGGATCGGCGCCAGGTCCTGATTGTGGCGAAATTTCAACGATATGACGGCTTTTCTTGTGACACCCTCATAGGAACAGGCTGACATAGCTTTTTCATAGGAAGGGTTCCTGATACTGCAGTCATCGCAGAGACCGGCCTGCTCCATGGGGATGCCGCACCTGCGGCAGAAGGGGGGAGAAAGGTATTCGCTGCGGGAAAAGCAGCTGACACAGAGGGACTGATCACTGATTTTTCCACAGGCACAGCAGTGGCGGGGAAAGACAAGGTCAAGGAGCCCTTCAAGAAAAGCCTTTAACATTTTCATCACCGGGGGCTTTGCTGCAGAAAAGTATTTTAAGGGCAAAGACAGGGAGAACGGTCATCCTTTTCCAGCGCCACGGCTCCTTGTAAAGGCGGTAGAGCCATTCAAGGCCCAGACTGATCATCCAGCGGGGAGAGCGGCTTATCTTTCCTGAGAGCACGTCAAAGCTTCCCCCTACGCCTATTCCCACGGGAACACCGAGCTCCTCCCTGTGGCGCCAGAACCAGAGCTCCTGCCTTGGTGAGCCGAGGGCTATGAAGAGGATATCGGGCTTTGCCTCCTTGATGAGTCTGATCACCGGCCCGTCGTCCTTGAAAAAACCGTGGTGGATTCCGGCGACGGGCATCTCGGGGTATTTTTTCCGGAGTTCCTCAACGGCAGCCTCGGCAGTCCCTTCGGCGGCGCCGAGGAAGAAGAGGCGCCACCCCTTCTCATACGAAAGTGCCGCCAGGCGGTCGAGTATCTCTATGCCTGCTACTTTCTCTGATAGGGGCTTCTCCATGCGCTTTGAAGCCCATATTATGCCCACGGCGTCGGCGCACACGAGGTGGGCAGCGTTGAGAACCTCAAGGAATTCTTTGTTTTTCTGGGCTGCCATTACCATCTCGGTGCCCAGGGTCACTACAAGGTGAGATGATCGCTCCTCGATGAACCCGCCGATTGCCGCCAGTGTCTCCTCCAGGCTTACCCTGTGGACCTTCACGCCGAGTATGTCCATTGATTGGAGTTCCATAGGGAGATACTTTCTCCCTGGCTGCCCATTTCCCTTTCAGGAATCGGAATCGTGGAGCCGGGAGGAGGATTTTGGGCCCTGCCCGCGAATCTCTCCCCGATTAAGATTACCGCGACAGTCCCTTCTCAATCAATAATTGAAAGAGGAGGGCACCATGATTTTTTTCTGCAAGACAGGGCTTCTTGTGCTCCAGGACAATGAAGGAGTCCTTCATTATTTTGATCCGTCCAACTCCCTCAAGGAAGTGGCAAAATACGTCTGGGCAAAGAACTCATTGAAGAGCTACCAGAACGAGAGTAATCAGCCGGAGGGCAGGAAGGCGCGAGTCGAGTATATAGAGCCGCCGGTCCGTCCCGAGCACCGGCTGAGAAGCGTGTCCCGCCTGCTTGACGACCATTACTACCAGGAAGTCTCGTAGGCCTTATCAGTATTCCTCGTCTTTGTTCCACAGCTCATCGAGGGGCATCGTTATCATGAAGGTGCTCCCCTTGCCCAGGCAGCTCTCGACAGAGATGGAGCCGCCATGGGCTTCGACAATGTATTTGGCGATGGCGAGTCCCAGGCCTCTTCCGCCTGATTTTTCCGATATGCCCTGGTCCACACGGTAGAACCTCTCGAAAATCCTGTCCTTTTCCGTCTCGGGGATCCCGAAGCCTTCGTCAATTACGCTGATGGCCACTTCTTTCCTGTCGGTGGTCATCCTCACTGTCACCACGCCGCCGCTGTGTGAATACTTGATGGCATTGTCGATAAGGTTGATGAGGACCTGCCTGAGCCTGTCCTCGTCAGCGTTTATGAGGGGAATTTCACCGGGGAGCTCAGCCTTGATGGTGATATTTGATTTTCTTGCATAAGGATGGATGACGCTCACAATCTCATTGAGGACCTTCACGAGGTCGCTCTCCTTGCACCGCATCTGCACCTGCCTCGCGTCAATCATCGAAAGGTCAAGCAGGTCGTTGATGAGCCTTTCAAGGCGGTGGGCCTCGTCGTTGATGATCTTGAGAAACTTCCTGCAAAGCTCCTCGTCGCTCATTGCGCCTTCAAGCAGGGTCTCGGCGTAGCCCTTGATGCAGGTGAGAGGCGTGCGAAGCTCATGGGATATGTTTGAGATAAGGTTCACCATGACTTTTTCCAGATGCGCCCTGAGGGTGGCCTCCTTGTGGGCCTCGTAGATGACCTTGTCCACTTCCAGCGAAGAGTCCGGGATCACTACGGCAAAGCCTGAGTGAAAATATATCTGGTCGGATATGCCCAGCCGCGTACCCTTCTCCCTGATGATATTCTGCATTTTCTGCAGTATTCTCGAGGTGATGAGCTTCAGGTCGTTGGTCGCGAAACGGAGCTTGCGCCGGGGGGGAGAGAAGAGGAAGAGTATGAAGCGCGTCGGAGACTGGGAGCCTACGGCCACGAGGTCGTCCTCGCGGTAAAGCTTCCCCCGCTGCTGCGCCATCGTTTTCCCCAGGTTCCTGATGAGCTTGTTGCACACCTCGATGCCGTATTTCTCCTGGAGCTCGTTGAAATCAACCAGGTCAAAGAAGATGTAGCCGATCTCCTTCCTGATGCAGAGCTCCTCCTGGATGCGCGGGTAAACTGAGTTCAGAAAGGGAAGGCCTGTAAGCCTGTCAAGCTGCGTCTTCTTCTTCATGGGAATCCCTTTCTTTCATGGAGCTCAAAGAGCCGGGCTGTTCGCAAGGGGAAGGATAATGGTGAATTTCGAGCCTTTTCCCGGCTGGCTCTCCACATGGATTGTGCCGTTGCACTCTTCCACTATCTCCTTGGTAATAGAGAGCCCGAGTCCTGTGCCGCCCAGCTCTGACGAAGGGCCGTCCTTCACCCGGTAAAAGCGCTCAAATATCTTTCCCTGGTGCTCTTCAGGGATGCCGATACCGGTGTCGATGATGTTTATCCTGAGAGACTTGTTTTCATCGCGGGCTTCCACTTTTACCGTGCCCTTTTTCAGGATCCCCGTGTACTTGATGGCGTTGTCTATGACATTGATAAAGACCTGCTTGATCTTGTCTTCATCGGCAATCACGCGGGGGAGATCTTCCGGGACCTGTATCTCGAAGGTGATGTTTTTCTGCTGGGCTATAGGCGTCAGGACCCTTACCGCGTCATTGATGAGGGGGCTTATGGCCATGGGCTTGAGGTGGGGCTTTTTCTTGTCAGCGCCCATTGTGGCAAGCTCCAGCATGCTCACGATAAGGCGCGTCATCCTGTTGGTCTCATCGTTGATGATCTGCAGGAATTTCCGGCTGATCTCGGGGTTTGTGTAATAGGCCTCCTCCAGCAGGGTCTCGACGTAACCCTTTATTGACGTGAGAGGTGTCTTCAGCTCGTGGGAGATGGTGGCCACATACTGATTCACCGCCTTCTCTATGCGCGAGAGCTCCGAGAGGTCCCTCAATATGGCGATGGCGCCAAGAAGCTTGTCTTCGAGAGTGCGGGCCGGGAAGATCTTCATCTGGAAAAGCTGGTTGTGAGGGAAAAGGATCATCTGCTCCCTGGTCTTTGCATTTGAATCCTTGACCTGAGTCATCAGGATCTTGTTGAACTCCGAGAATCTCACCACGTCCCAGACTTTTTTCCCGATGGCTTCTTCCTGGGTGACCTTGAAAAGCTCTGCGGCGATCCTGTTCAACAGGACGATTTTCCCGTTCTTGTCGATGGCCAGTACCGCATCGTTTATATTCTCGAGAGCGATTTCCTGGAGCCCGCTCTCAACCCTTCGGGGCATTTACTCTTTCTCCTCGTACTGGAATTTATAGCCGATTCCATGTACTGTCTTGAGAAAACGCGGGTTGGCGGCATCTTCCTCGATCTTCTGCCTGAGCCTTCGCATATGGACATCAACGGTTCTTGTATCACCGAGATAGTCATAACCCCAGAGCTGCTCCAGCAGAAAATCCCTGGTGAAGACCTTCCCGGGGTTTGTTGCCAGGAGCTTGAGAAGGTCAAATTCCTTGGGCTTGAGATCTACTTCATTACCTTTGAGGCGCACCTCGTGCTTCACAAGGTTCAGGGTGAGATCCTCGAAGGCCAGCTCATCCTTCTCCTCTGCCTTGGAGCTTGTTCTTCTGAGAACTGCCTTGACGCGGGCCACGAGCTCCCTGGGGCTGAAGGGCTTGGTGACATAATCGTCGGCGCCCAGCTCAAGGCCCAGGATCTTGTCGATCTCTTCACCCTTTGCCGTTGCCATGATTATGGGAATTTTAGTCTCTTTGCGGAGAATTCTGCACACCTCGAGGCCGCCCTGGCCGGGGAGCATGATATCGAGGATGATGAGATCGGGCCGGTCCTGTTTTGCCAGGTTCACCGCCTCAAAGCCGTCGTAAGCGCTTATGACTTCATAGCCTTCCTTCTCAAGGTTGTACTTAAGAAGCTCAACGATGTTCCTCTCGTCGTCCACTACAAGGATTTTTTCCTTTGCCATTTCATGTTCCCCTTTCAGATTAAGGATTCGATCTCTTGCCTTTGAGGGTGATGAGTGCTGCCATTCTCCCCGTGATTCTCCTGTCCCTCCTGTAAGAATAAAACAGCTCCGGCATACAGGAAGAACACAGGCGGGCAGTGCTGATGTTCACTCCGGGCACACCCTCCTGCAGTAACTGCCACTCGTTGAGCTTCCAAAGATCAATACTCCATTTATTTGATGTTTCCCTTATCAAATCCTTCCGCTCCCCAAAAGTCCCGAGGAATACCCGGGCCACATCATCATCGACGAGGAAGCAGCAGGGTCCTATGGAGGGAGCGATAGCTGCAAGGCAGTGGCATCCTTCTGTTCCATAAAGCTCCTTCATTTTCCTGAGAGTCTCCCTTACCACCAGGCCCGCCGTGCTCCTCCATCCGGCATGAATGAGGGCAATGGAAGGAGTCTTCATGTCAAGTATGAATACAGGTACACAGTCGGCATAAAGTATGACCAGTGCAACTCCGGGCCTGTCGGTGATCACGGCATCAGCTCCTGCCTTATCACCCGCTGCCCCGTCTCCTGCTACATAAACCTTGCTGCCATGCTCAAGGATTAGAGATTCTTCAGGGTATATGCCCAGTGCGCCGGCGATTATATGCCTGTTTTTCAGCACATTTTCCCTCTCGTCGCCTGAGGTGAGGCCCGGGTTGAGGCTGCTGAAAGGCCCGCCGCTCACCCCGCCGATCCGTGTGGTGTAGCCATGAGTCACAAGGCCCGATTTCTCAATACTGTCAAAGACCAGGTACTTTACTCCATCCTGCTCCCTGAAATGACAACCCTCATGTGCTTCTGGCATCAAATATCAGGTCTCCTTTATGAGCTTTGCCGGGTCTCCCTTAATGCGGGCACCCGCCGGCCCATTACCGAAGAGGTGGCTCCAGGGAAGGGGCTCACCCTCGCTTCGCGCACCCATGTAGTGAAGATATCCTCCCTCCAGGGCTCTCAGTGACTTTTTCCAGTCATTGAGCGAAAAAAGGCCATGCTCCATAAGCATGGAAAGCCTCCGGTCGCCCCTGGAGAGTATCCCCTGAGCCATTGACCAGCGCGGGCTCTCACAATGAAGCGCTACGGAGGGATCGACGCTCCTGCGTATGAAATCGATTTTCTCCCCGACACTCTCAGGGCTCTCCTGGCATGCGCGCTCCAGAAGGGTGCCGGCTTTAGGAATAAATTGGTTAATTGTTGCCGATATCCTGCACGAAGGGTGAGATGAGGAGATCCTTTTCACCTTGTTCAGCATGGCGCAGAGGGCTCTGATATCATCGTCATCTTCACCGGGGAGGCCTATCATGTAGTAAAGGCGAAGGCTCCCAAGGTCACAGGCCAGGGTATTCTCTATGGCGTGGAAGATATCGCTGTCACTGATTCTCTTCCCGATGGCCTCTCTCAGCCTTTCGCTTCCGCATTCGGGGGCCAGGGTGAGGGTGCGGTTCTCTTCATTGGCAATGCAGGAGAGAAGGGCCTCCGGGAGCCTGTCTATCCTGAGGGAGGAAAAGCCTATGCCTAAGTCTGCGTCTTTGAGGAAACGGAGTATTCTCTCAAAGGAGGGATGGACATTGATTGAAGCCCCTATGAGCCCTACTTTCTTTATAAAGGAGGGCATCGCCTCCATTGTGGCGGAAAAATCCTCGAAGCTCATGGTCCTGAGCGGTCCGAAGCAGTTTCCTACTACGCAGAAAGCGCACCTGAAAGGGCATCCCCTCATCAGTTCTATGAGAAGGGTATGGGCAAACTCCGTTTCACCGGTGAGAATCGCCGAATGAAAGAACCTGCTCTGCGCCCCGCCCAGGGCTTTTACCGGAAAGTCAGCCCCCTGTCGTGACGATATCTCAATGAATTGGCCCTTTTCATCATGGCGTGGTGTGAAGAGTGAAGGCACATAGACGCCCGGGATGGCACCGAGGGCCGGGAGGAGCTTCCGCCTGTCCTCCCCGCGCCCGGCGGAAAGAGCTTCCATAAGGGCAGGGAGTACGGATTCGGCCTCTCCCAGCACGAAGAGGTCGATGAAATCTGCGAGAGGCTCAGGGTTGAGATGGGTGAGGGCGCCTCCTGCAACAACAAGAGGATCGCTCCCTCCCCGGGCTGCCGAGCGCAGAGGTATGTCGGACATCTGCAGCATCGCCGCCACGTGGGGAGCATCAAGCTCATAAGATATGGAAAAGGCCACTATATCGAAGTCATGGAGAGGCTTCTGGGTCTCCATGGTCCTGAGGTTCCCGTGAGTCCTGAAATAGGGGAGAAACCCGGCATCGGGAAGGAACCCCCTCTCGCAGGCCACGCCGAGCTCCGCCATAAGGGTATATACAGCCTGGAATCCCAGGTTTGACATGGCCACATGGTACGTGTTCGGGTACAGGAGGGCACAGGAGAGGCGACCGCCGCTGCCCGGCTTTTTAAGGTGTTTCTCTTCTTTCAGCCTCTTTTTTGAAGAGAGAATCCAGGGCCATTTCAAGTCCTTCGCGCTTCCCATGGTCGCAGGGGGCCTTCCTTTCCGGGGATTGACTTTATGCAAGGTATAGTATACTATAAGAATGATTGTTTTGCCAGGGTGCAGCACCTGTGAAGCACCCTGGACGCCGCCGTGCAGGCTGGATTTGCAGCAACATCATATATTCGGCAGCAGGGAACCTTTCAATGAATCAAATCCGCATCAGGATAGGCGTAATCATACTTTCAGGAAGCAAAGTCCTCCTCATTGAGCATCAGAAAGAGGGGAGAACCTACTGGCTCATCCCCGGCGGCGGCCTCCGCTACGGCGAGGAGATAGATGACTGCGCGAGGAGGGAGATCAAGGAGGAAACAAACCTCGACATAGAAATGGGGAAGTTTCTTTTTCTCTCTGAGAGCATCGCTCCCGACGGCTCAAGGCATATCGTGAACCTTTTCTTCCTGGGAAGGGCAAGAAGCGGCACCCTCAGGGTGGGTGAGGAAATGAGGCTCAAGAGCTTGGCTTTTCATTACATTGATGATCTTGACACCATCGATCTCCACCCGCCTCTGGGCGCGCTGCTGAAACAGATGCTCAATGAGGGCCATGTGGAGCGTACAGAAAAGAGGGAACAGTTCATCGGGAACCTCTGGAAGACTTACCCTGACACCTTTGTGCTATAACCTGCTCAGCATGGTCCGCTTGATCTTCACCATGTAGGACCTGTCGGTGAGAAGCCCCACGTAATTTGGATCATAGATGATGTTGATGCAGTCTCCCCCCCTGATGGTGACCTTTCCATAGCCTGAATCTTCACCCGGCTCCTGGGTAAGGGGATTTCCGCCATAGGCGACGAGAGCCCCCTGGATGGTGAGGGATCCCCCAACCATATCGGCATTAAAGTCCTTCCATGTGTATATGACTCCCTTGATTATCGAGTCTGAAAAAGTCACGTCCTGCCACGTGGGATCGTCGGGCTTTTTCAGGTAATAGCGGAACCGATGCTGGCTCTGGTCATATGTGCTGTGGCCCAGCTCCTTCGTGGAATTCTGGGTTATGAGCTTCGTGGCCAGTGACTCGGCGTTTTCCTTGGTAAAGCTGAAATTGCTCCTGAGCAGGTCCTCAAGGCGTATGCTCTGGCTTCCATAGGTGACATGGGTTTCAAGCAGCTCATCGGTGGCTCTGTCAATTGAGGTGAATCCTGTATCTTCAGTGTCGCCGCCATGACCGCCATGACCGCCATGACCATGCTCAGTGCCAATGTTATTGAAGGCTTCCCTGAGATAGGTGGAGGGATCATCCAGCGCTTCTGTTGCCGAGATCTTGTGGAGATTGATGTTTCCCTTTGAATAGATAGCCAGGCCTTTCTGCGGATCGGGCTGGAGCACGCTCTTTGCTTCGAAGTCAACCTGTGATCCCGCCACGACAGACCCGGTGCCTGAGAGCTCCCCCTTTATGGCAAGCCCTCCGTTGGTGCATATCGATGCGGGCCTGTCGGGGTTGGAGCTCTGTTCCAGGTTCACTTTCACACGGGCTTTCTGTGAAACGGTGTACTGGTTTAACACGGAATCCCAGTCGTAGGCAGCAGCAGCAAAGGTCGAAGGGCCGCTTCCCCCAACAGCCGTGGGAGCAGTGATCGATATCTTGAGATCGGCGGCTCCTATGTTTTCCCCGTCATTGAGGACAGAGACACCGTTGCCCGAGACGAGTGATTCCTTATTGTCCTTGAACTTTGATGCTCCACGGTCGGAAGGCAGGAAACTGTCGTCAAAGTCACTGGAGTAATGATGGAGGGTATATTTCCCGGCGTTGTCACCGGAGGACTTGTTTTCCAGGAAGGCATACACACCGCCCTGTATCCTTGCATCATAAGTTGATGCCGTGTTGCCAGGGTCGCCGTACTTGTTGATAATCTCATCCCATGTGAGCTTGGGGAACGTGTTCTTTGAATCCACGCCTGTCTGCATCGAGATCTTGAAGTCCTCCTGGTTTGATGAGTTGAGCTGGGTGCTGTTGATGGTGATGTTCCTTTTCGCATAAGCTTTACCCTCGCCTATATCGAAAATGTCCTTGGCGTCTGTTCCGTTTCCCACCCTTATGCTGTCATTGCTCCTTATCGTCGCATTGTTCGCTGCCGCATGGCCCACCACCAGCTTTGATCCGGTGGAGAAAAGCCCTACGTCCATTGAGCCCGACGAGATGGCTGCAGAGGGCATGAGGTCAATGCTGGTGACGGCATAGAGCGCTTCAATGAAACAGCGGCTGCGGCCCGAGCGGCCTTCGACGCCGATATAGAGAGAGCAGGGAGGTATGGTCCTTTTCAAGCCTTGGAGGTTGATGGGGAGCTCCGCCGAGGCGTCTTTAAGGTAGATTCTATTATGGGAGTAAAGGTTGAGGTTGTTTCCCTCCTTGTCCTTGAGAGGAACGATCTTGCCGCCCGAGTCAACCGTTGCGAAAGCGATATAGAACTCGCTCTCTCCGCCGTTCATAACGCCGTGGGTGGCATCAATCTGTCTTGCTCCTCCTCCCAGGTAGCCTTCCTCCACGTAAACACCGGAGTAATTGATTGGTATTGTGGTGCTGTGGGAACGCCAGGTGCCGTTCAGCTGGATCATTGACTCTGCGTAGGAGAGACCTGCAAGGGCACCCCAGTAGGCTCTCTTTTCATAGGAATAGTTCCCTGAAAAATAAAGACCTGTGCGGATATCTGATACTACAACGGAGAGAAACATGACCACGAATGCCACAGTGATAAGAGCAGTGATGAGGAGAATTCCCTGTGATCGCACCTTGTTTTTCATAGACCTGCGCTCCTCATTCACTGTTTTTAGGGACTGTTGCCCAGGCAAGCTCGTGAATATAAGGCTTCGGGATATCAGTGTCCAGGGAGACCAATCCTACCTTGAATTGCCTCTCAGCCTCGCTGAGCCTGAGCATTCCCACGTGAAGCGAGACTTTCTGCGGATCGGTGATGGCTTTCATGAATATGACATTTTCGGCTACAGCTTTTGCATACAGCACCCCGTGCTCGGTGGCTGCCTGAACGGTGTCGAGAGTGAGGGTGAGATATTTCGTCACCTCATTTTCATCGATACGAAGGCTGTAATCGACATCTTTCCTTATTATATATTTATGGGGACAGTACATGTCAGAGTCCGCAGGCTTCTGGCATGCATCGCCGGCAGGCCTTATGGTGTAGAATATGACAGTTTTCTGCCAATCCGGTGCTCCCTTGTTGTCGTAATGAGGGGTGCCGTTCGCGTCGAGGGGGGAGGAGAAAAGAATCCAGTCCTTCCCTTCTTCATTTCCATAGCGTATCGTAGAGAGAGCGGTGAGCGTCACTTCCCTGTCAAAGCTGTAATTCACCTTGATGAACTGCCTGTGTATCTCATTCCTCGCATCGGTCGTGCGCCAGGCTCTCATGAAGATCTTGAAGCCGCCGAATATGAGGACCATTATGAAGACGAACATGGACATTGCGAGCATCATCTCGAGCATCGAGAAGCCCCGCGCCGCCCGCTTTCTCTGATGATTAACAGTGGTTCTCATGGTGAGCCTTTCTCAATCATCCTTCTCGGTGGCCATAGTGGTCACCGTAGTGAAGAGCTGCCCGTATCCTTCCCGGTACTCGGTGGCTGAGCTCCACCAGAAGATCTTCGCCTCTATCTTTTTCAGCTTTGGATAGACCTGTATCACGTCGATCTTGTATTCAAAATGAAGACCCTCCGAGTAAAGCTCGCCCTGTAGCTGCCCGATGGCAGGTACAGGGTTGTTTTCCAGGAATTGATCGAGTACCTCACCGGCCACAAGTGTTCCCGACGACAGATCGATGGATTTCTGGCTGCTTCTGAGCATGAGGCTTATCACGCCGATAATTGCGAGAAGGGTCACATTGAAGAAAAAAAGGGTGATCATGAGCTCGGTAAAGGTAATACCATGGGATTTCCCTGTAATACGATATCTATCCCCCATAGCGCTCAAGTCCCCAAGGAATTCAATTCGGCTGGTGAAGCTTCACTTTAATTGTAACAGAATGCCTTAAGGAGTTCAAGGGAATAAATGCTGCCGGGTCTCAGGGTGCCGGGCTCTCTTTACAGTGCTGATCTCATGGAAAGATGCAATTATCCAGTTAATACAGGAGACTTGTGAGGGAAGGCAGAAATGAATCTTTATCTCTTCACCCTGAAGAAATAAGAGGAGGAAAAGCTCATGGAACCCGGAGTAATGGAACATGGACTTGCTGACTGGGTAAATGCCGCCACGAAACAGATGAAAGGCGAGCCTCTCGAGAAGCTGCAGTGGTCCTCTCCCGAGGGCATTCAGATAAGGCCTCTCTATACTGCCGAGGACCTTGAAAAAATCGAGCACATCAATACCATGCCGGGCCTGCCTCCTTTTATCCGCGGCCCCTATCCCACCATGTATGCCGGGAGGCCCTGGACAATCCGCCAGTATGCAGGATTCTCAACGGCAAAGGAGTCAAATGAGTTTTACCGGAAAAACCTGGCCGCGGGACAGATGGGCCTCTCAGTGGCCTTTGACCTTGCCACTCACCGCGGCTATGACTCTGACAACCCGCGTGTTGCAGGAGACGTGGGGAAAGCCGGTGTTGCCATAGACAGCCTTGACGACATGAAGATACTCTTTGACCAGATACCCCTCGACAAAATGTCTGTCTCGATGACTATGAACGGAGCCGTTATCCCCATACTTGCCTTCTATATCGTGGCAGCGGAAGAGCAGGGCGTGGAGCAGCGCCTGCTCACAGGGACCATCCAGAACGACATCCTGAAGGAGTTCCTGACGAGAAACACTTATATCTATCCCCCTGAGCCGTCAATGAGGATCACCTCAGATATCATCGCTTACTGCTCAAAGCACATACCGAAATACAACACTGTGAGCATAAGCGGCTACCATATCATGGAGGCCGGGGCGAACTGCGTACAGCAGATAGCTTTTACTATTGCAGACGGCCTTGAGTACGTGAGGTCAGCTATCGATGCCGGTCTTGATGTCGATGATTTCGCCCCCCATCTTTCCTTTTTCTTCGGGATAGGCATGAATTTCTTTATGAATATCGCAATGCTCAGGGCAGCCCGCTTTGTCTGGAACGAGGAGATGAAGAGGTACAATCCCAAAAAGCCCGCCTCCCGCTCCCTGAGAACGCACTGCCAGACTTCTGGCTGGAGCCTCACCGAGCAGGACCCTTACAATAATATAATAAGAACGACCCTTGAGTGCCTGGCGGCTGTGCTCGGCGGGACGCAGTCCCTCCACACCAACTCCTTTGATGAAGCCATAGGCCTGCCGACGCCATTTTCGGCCCGAATTGCCAGAAACACTCAGATCATTGTCCAGGAGGAATCACAGATCTGCAGGGTCATTGATCCCCTTGCCGGGAGCTACTATGTGGAAAGCCTCACCAACTCGCTGATAATGGAATCAACGAAGCTCATAAGGGAAATCGAGAAGCTCGGCGGGATGGCGAAAGCCATTGATTCCGGTATGCCCAAGCGCCTCATAGAGGAGGCAGCCGCAAGGACCCAGGCCAGAGTTGAGCGCCTTGAAGAGGTCATCGTGGGCGTGAACAAATACAGGCCGGACCATGAGGAGCCTGTGCCGATTCTGGAGATCCCCGACACCGTGAGGCTTGAGCAGATAGAGTCCCTCTTGAAGCTTAAAGCTTCAAGGGACCAGAAGGCGGTGCAGGAAGCTCTCGACGGGATAACCAAAGCGGCCGGGAGCACAGGCAATCTTCTTGAGGCGGCCCTGCTGGCAGCAAGGGCAAGAGCCACCGTGGGCGAGATAAGCGATGCCATGGAAAAAGTCTTCGGAAGGTACAAGATGAAAATGGAACTTATCACCGGCGTTTACTCTTCAGAATACAAGAACTCCGACAGCAATTTCAACGCCATAAAGGCAAGGACTGATGGATTCCTTAAAGCCCATGGCAGGCGTCCCAGGATACTGATTGCCAAGATCGGCCAGGACGGCCATGACCGTGGAAGCAAGGTGGTGGCCACGGCCTTTGCCGATCTGGGGTTTGACGTCGATCTGAGCCCCATGTTCGTCACGCCGGAAGAGGCCGCCAAGATGGCTATGGAGAACGACGTGCACGCCGTAGGCGTCTCATCGCTGGCCGCAGGGCATAAGTACATTGTCCCGGCACTTGTGGCAGAGCTTAATAAGCTTGGCTGCCCCGAGATCAAGATCTTCATAGGGGGAGTCATCCCCCAGCAGGACTACGATGAGCTCTCCAGGGACGGCGCAGCGGGCATATTCGGCCCGGGCTCGAACATCATAGAGTGTGCCGGTAAAGTCCTTGACGCCATAGAGTAAAGTATAATAGATAATATATGAATCACGTGGTGAAAAAAAGGCCAGGGGCCATTCTCCCGGGCAACAGATTTTGTCTGTGTGCCGGTACACCCATAGAGACAAAATCAAACGTTGCCTGAAGAGGAGAATGTCCCCCGTCCTTATATCGGAGTATAAATGAAATTAAGAAGCGCCGAGGAGTTTGTCTCAGAGATTCTCAAAGGGAACAGGCTGGCCCTCGCCAAGGCCATAACTCTTATTGAGAGCGAGAGAGCCGAGGATCAGAAAGTGTCCTCAGGGATTCTCAAGGAGCTCATTCCCCGCTCCGGCGCTTCTATCCGCCTGGGAATCACGGGGGTGCCGGGCGCAGGGAAAAGCACTTTTATTGAGGCTCTGGGATGCCACCTTACCGACAATAACCATAATGTGGCTGTTCTTGCCATAGATCCGAGCAGCACGATAAGCGGGGGATCGCTCCTTGCCGACAAGACCAGGATGGAGAAACTCTCCGTGTCTCCCCGGGCATTCATAAGGCCTTCTCCTTCCTCATCTCACCTCGGGGGCGTTGCGAGAAAGACCAGGGAGACCATGATCCTCTGCGAGGCTGCAGGCTTCGATGTGGTCCTCCTTGAAACGGTGGGAGTGGGGCAGTCCGAGATAGCGGCGGCATCAATGGTGGACTTTTTCCTGGTCCTCATGCTCCCTAATGCAGGCGATGAGATCCAGGGAATAAAAAAAGGCGTCATAGAGCTTGCCGATGCCATTATAATCAACAAGGCCGATGGTAACAACGTGGAGAAGGCTCTCATGGCCAGGGAGATTTATAAAAACGCCCTTCTTATCCTCACTCCCGCCTCACTGGACTGGAGGCCTCCTGTTCTTACCTGCAGCGCTCTTGAAGGAAGGGGCATGGATGAGATCTGGAAGACTGTCGTTGATCACCAGGTATTATTCAAAAAAACAGGGGAGCTCCTCAGGAAGAGAAGGGAACAGGACATAAGCTGGATGTGGTCGCTGCTGGAGGGGCACCTGAGATGCTACATATTCTCGATGCCGTCAGTGAAAAAAGCAGCAGACGATGCAAAAAAGGCAGTTCTGGATGGGGTTTTGACGCCTGACGCCGCTGCTGTGCAGATCCTCAATACCATCATAAAGGCCATTGGCCCCGCATAAGCGCTACCCTCCTATTTTCTGTATCAGATGGTAGAGGGGCATCATTATGGAGAGTATGGTGATAAGGATAAAGGCGCTCATAAAGACGATCATGAGAGGCTCAATGAGGGTAACAAGCTTCTGGACACTATTCATGATGTCATTCTCATAGATGATCGCCGCCTGCCTGAGGGGATCGGCTATATCGCCCGAGGCGGAGCCTGCCGCTACAAGATGGGTGAGCTGCTGCGGCATGAAAGGGCTCTCGGCCAGGACCTCCTCTAGATGCCTTCCCTCTTCCATCTCCTGCCGGAGCCTTCTGAACAGGTGCTCTTCAAGGAACGTGTTACCGCAAACCTTGGAGGTGATGGTGATGGACTCCTGGATGGGAATTCCGTATTTACAGAGCATGCCCATGGTCCTGCTGAACCTCTCGGCAAAGATGAGCCTGTTAAGGCTGCCGAAAACGGGGAAATAGAGCTTGAGCATATCATAGTTATAACGGCCCACCGGCGTTGCCACGTAATATTTCAGCTGAATCCATATCACGGCGGCGGCAATGAGCATGAATATCACGGCTATGGGATTTGACGCCACTTTCGTCAGGCTGTACATGAGCTTTGTCAGTATGGGCAGGTTGGCTTTCAGGTCCAGCAGAATGCTGATTATCTTGGGAAGGATGAATACGAATATTACACCATTAAGAAGAAAGCTGAAGAGAAAGGTGAAAATGGGGTAGGTGAGGGCTGAGAAGATTTTTTTCCTGAGGGCGTTTTCCTTCTCCAGGTCGCCGGCAAGGGTGTTCAGGGTTTCCTGGAGCCTTCCAGTGCTCATCCCTAAGGTGATAAGGCTGATATACTGGGGAGAAAAGATCATGGGGAACTTCCTGAAGGCTGCTTCGGGCCTTGTTCCCTGCTGTATTGAGGCCAGCACCTCCCTGAAGACCTCTCTGAGGGTGCTTTTTGACTCCGAGGACTCCACGATAATCTTTAATCCTTCAGGGAGGTTGATACCGGCAGCCAGAATTGTGGAGAGCTGCCTGGTGGCCACGGCCAGATCCTCTACAGGGGGGCGTGCCACTGACTTTCCTGCGATCATCAGGAGGGGAGAGACTCCCTCTTCAGACTTTATCTCCTCTTTGGCAAGAATGGTGAAGCCTTCGTTCTTGAGGTCCTCAATGAGCTTTTTTTCCGACGGTGACTCGCGGTAGAATTTTACCCGCTTTCCCCTTGTATCAAGGCCCCTTATATGAAAATACGGCATTTCTCACCAGCCCTGAGTATTTGGAAAAACCTGAGACTCTTCTGAGTTCTTTCTCCAAAGCCTCTCTCCTCTCCTTCGGCATATGATTGCCTTTTATCAGCCCGGGCAGGCGAAAGTGCTCATTCTTTGCCCCGGCCAGTCGTCCAGAGCGCGCTATGCAGGACATCGATTGTTTATGGAGAAAGGCAGAACGTGAGGATGTGAGATCATGTTCATCAAGGAAGAAATAGAAAAGGCCCAGGCCCTTTCTGAAAAAATAGGGCGCTTCCCTGACGCCGAGGCTTCCATAAGGGAGACCATGAGGATCCTTCTCGATGCCCGCAGGATCATATCCCTGGACAGGATCAAGGATGAGGCCCTCAATATCTTCCTCACCAATCTCCTTGTGGGCTTCGAGGTTCCCTCGCCGAACAGGCAGCTCCTTGACGACGCCGTCTCCCAGGAGGAGGTAAGCTACTGGGCCGATTATTACCTCAGGAAGCTCACCGATTATTATTTCGCAAACTCCTTTACGGAGCACCTTGCGGAGCTGATCATAGAGTACTCGAGACAATACGACCGGCAGTATGCAAAGATCATAGAAGAGGTCTATATGAAGCTCAAGGAGGACATGGTGCTCGAAGACCTCTATTACTTCTCCGAAGAGGTCATGGATGACGCGGCACCCTTTGTGATGGATATCAAGGTGAGCCTCATACGCCAGTATTTCAGCGACCACCTCTCATTCATCGGGATTGCCAAGAAATATTTCACCCTTGGCGATCTGATAGAGATGAAAAGAAATATCTACGGAAAGGGAAAAATCGGGGGAAAGGCAGCGGGCATCCTTCTCGCCAAGAGGATCCTCTCCCTCCAGGAGAGCCCCGAGGACCAGGCCCTGAGCCAATATATACAGGTCCCGGAATTTTTCGTGCTCGGTTCCGACCTTTGTTATGAGTTCCTGGTCCACAATGGCCTTCTCCGCTACAGGAGCTTCAGATACACCGATGCGGACCTCATGGAGAACCAGTTCACAAGGCTCCAGAAGGATTTCAGGAAGGGCAGATTCCACCCGCGCACGAGGGCTTATTTTATTGAGATCCTTGAGCATCTGAACGGCGCCCCCTTTGTAGCCCGCTCCTCCTCAAGGCTTGAGGATGCAATAGGGTTCTCCTTTGCCGGCAAGTACACCTCAGTATTCTCGCCTAACCAGGGCGCCATTGAATCGCAGCTTGAGAAGCTTGAGGCCGCTGTCAAGGAGATATATATATCCATGTACAACCCCGGGGTGATAGCCTACAGGAATCATAACAAGCTGCTGGACTTTGAAGAGAGAATCGCCGTCATCATCCAGAGGATAAACGGGAGGCTTATTGACGAGACTTATTTCTTTCCCACCCTCGCGGGCGTGGCTTTCTCACTCAATCCTTACTGTTGGAATGCGAGGATTAAAAGGGAAGACGGCATGCTGAGGCTCGTAATGGGCTTCGGGAGCAGGGCTGTTGACAGGGTAGGCGACGACTATGCCAGGTTGGTGCCCCTTTCAGCACCGACGCTGCGACCCGAAATAGAGGCGAGGGATATCAGGAAGTACTCCCAGAAATTCCTTGACGTGATGAATCTCAAGGAGAACTCCTTCCAGTCCGTGCGCTTCAAGGATATTGCCCCCAGGTTTGATGATCCTCAGCTGCGCTTTTTTGTCTCCCTGGACGAAGGCGACCATATGAGCGATCCCGTGGGTATTCTTTTTGACGAGGAGAAGTCCGTCCTCACCTTTTCAAAGCTCCTGAGCTCCACGAAATTTACCGATACCATGGCAAAGATCCTGAGAAAGCTTGAAAAACACCTCGGGGGGCCCGTTGATGTGGAATTTTCCGTTGAGCCCCGCCTTATGAGGGGGAACGAGGATTTCCGCGTCAACATTCTGCAGTGCAGGCGCCTTAATTTCCGCGATGAGCTGAAGCCCGCCAGGATTCCCCAGGGCATTCCCGCCGCGAAGACCCTCTTCATCTCGGCAAGCGGAGTTCCCAACGGCGCCATCCTCAACATCGAATACGTGGTCTTTGTCGATCCCGTGGGTTATGGCGCGCTTGCCGCCTTCGAGGAAAAGCACAGGGTGGCTCACCTTATATCGCAGCTCAACAGGACACTGAAAGAAAAAAGCTTTATCCTCATGGGCCCCGGGAGGTGGGGGAGCAATGACGTGAACCAGGGCGTCAAGGTGGCTTACGGTGACATCTCAAATACAAAGATGCTTGTCGAGGTGGCTTACGAGTCAGGGGGCTTCACTCCAGAAGTCTCATACGGCACCCATTTTTTTCTTGACCTTGTCGAGGGACGCATCGTGATTATGCCCCTCTTCCCTGACAAGGAAGGCTCATACTTTAACAGGACCTTTCTCATGGAGAGCCCCTCGGTCCTTGCAGACCTTCTTCCCGCTTACGCGTCAGCCGCTGATGTGGTGAAGGTGGTGCATATTCCCTCAATTATAAAGAGCGAGCTTCTCCAGGTGAAGCTCAATGCGGGCGAGGTGAGAGGCATCGGCTATATTTCGGTCGCAGAGAGCGATGTCCTTATGCCCGAGGAAGTGGTGCTGCTCCCGATGTAGGGAAAGGCTCTACCAGGCTTTTCATTGCGAATTAACAAAATGTTAACATTAATTATTTCATTTTTTTACAACTTCACTCTTTATTTCATGGCCCCATGTGGTGATAATACAAGTAAGCAAATTACCTCATGACAGCATTATCTGTTCATGTGAAAAGGGAGGAATGAAGATGGATCCTCTTTCAGGAATTCAGGGATTCAACAATGACATTCTGATGCAGGCCCTCAAGATGAGCACGTCAATGGCGACGGCGCCCATGAATATAATGAGCCAGCTTGCCGAGAGCTCCCCCGGTGATGGGACCATGTTCTCCCAGGACCTCCAGGATGGCGAGGGCGGTGCAACGAACCTTTCCCTTGTGCAGGACGGCCAGTCCAAGCCCATGGGCTATAACGGTGGAAGCGGCATGGTCCCCGGATTTGGAGGGTTCCTTCCCGGCATGTCCGGCATGTCCGGTATGATGGGAATGGGCGGCAGCAGCCAGATGATGATGATGATGATGATGATGCTCATGCAGATGATGCAGATGATGCAGAGTATGGGTTCTCAATACGGCAACAACGGCATGCAGCAGTCCAATAATGCGAATTTCGGCAATCCCATCAACATGTCTCAGAACCAGGGCTCCTGGGCCACGGCCTACGCCGGGAACGGCCAGTCCTACGCCGCTTCGGGAACCTATCCTGCCAATACGGGAAATTACTTCCCCAACATGTACAACAATCCCAACGTGAACATGCAGAACATGTACAGCTCGGGCCTCAACGGCACCCTGGGCCTCAACGGCATGAACCTTGGCCAAGGAGTCAACAGCGGCGGCGGGAATGTTTACAACCCCAACATGCAGTTTGACGATATCATGGACGGCTTCAACCAGGGCACCGAGGGAAACTGCGCGTCAATTGCCGTCATAAAGGCAGCCATGGACAAGTACGGCACGGGGGTCTTCCAGGATGTGCAGAAAACAGCCGATGGAGGCTATAATGTAAAGCTCCGCGACGGGAGGGATGTCCAGCTCACCGCCCAGGAATACCAGACTGCCCAGCAGATGGCAGGCTTTGAGGGCAAGGGCGGCGATGAGCAGCAGTTTGCCACCCTCTGTTACGGCGTCATGGCAAAGGGAGCTCTTGCTGAGAACAACGAGGGATGCAAGGATTACATGGGCGCATGCAAGAGCCTCAACGACGGCGAGTGGCCCAATGACACGGCCAGGTACATGGGACTTCAGAACGATATGATGCCCCTTGATCCCCAGAACCTGGGAGGCCAGGACGGAGTAGTGGGCTGGAACACAAAGCATGCCATCTATATGGACAACCAGGGCGGCAATCTCATGTCGGATCATTACGGCGAAGCCTATAACTATGACGGTACCGACACCTTCAACAGGCAGCTCACCGATGCTTTTACTTTCAAGGCATAGGTTCCTCTCTCTGACAGGGTGATAAAGAGCCAGGTTTTCTGGCTCTTTTTTGTTATGGTGCGCCCGGCACGGGCGCACATCCTCCCGGGTTTCTCTGCCTTAACCCTCATAACTCCCGCCCCCCTGCCCTTTCTGATCATGCATATTTTAGAGGTGACATAGAAAGAGGGAGCTGAAGCTTCAAGCTGCCATGAACTCCCTGTTTATTGATCATGTACTGATCATGAAAGAAATTTTCCAGCCAGAAAAAGGGTTCTGGTCATGCTCCGTGGTCATGCCTCAGAGGAGATCGTGTTTCTGCCTGAAAACCTTTCTACAGTGCCGTTCTGGAGCCTCTGCCGTCATGGCCTGATCTGACATGTGTCGCCGTGTCGCGACAGGAAGAAGGGAAGGTGCAGGGAGATCTAGCGCCATATATGAAGGCTTCGGCATGCTCTTTAAATGGCTTCATTATAAGGAAAATGAGCCATTCAAAGAGGGGGGGCAGGCAGGATCTAATTTTTTTTTTAAGCAAGAAGGAATTTACCTGAGAAATAAGAAAAAAGTAATTGTTACAAATTTAAAAACGTGAAAGGAGTTGGTAACACATGACCCCGGTCAAATCAAAACCCAAGGTGATGGGGAAGAGGGACGTAATTGAGCACATCGCCAAGAAGACAAAGCTCTCAAAGAAAGACACAGAGATGACGATGAATGCCTTCATGGATGTGATCAAAGAGACCCTCAAAAAGGGAATGAGCGTCCGTCTCATACCTTTCGGCAATTTTGAGGTAAGGCACCGCGCCGCCCGCACCGGCAGGAATCCTCGCTCCGGCGCCAAGATCAAGATCAAGGCCAGGAACGTTCCCGCCTTCCGCCCCGGCAAGGCACTCAAGGATGCCGTTCAGTAAGTAAAGAAACGGTATAAAGCAGAAGGGCAGATTCTCGTCTGCCCTTTTTTATTTCCCCTGGTGCGAGGTGCTGCAAGACTTGTGCAAAGGCCGGGGGAATGGCCCCCGGCCTTACTACATGATTATACTTTCTCGTAGAAGGGCGTGATGTATTCCATAAAGCCGTCCAGCAGGAGGGGATCGAAGTGCGTGCCCCTTCCTTCGCTCATTATCTTCTTTGCCTTCTCCCATGGCATGCCTTTTTTGTATGGCCTGTCGGAGATAAGGGCGTCAAAGACATCGGCTATGGCGATAATTCTAGCCGCCAGGGGTATCCGCTCTCCTGAGATGCCGTCGGGATAGCCCTTACCGTCCCATTTCTCATGGTGGCCCCTCACGACGGGGCAGAGATGCCTGAGAGGATAGACGGGATAGAGAAGCATCTCGGAGTAAATGGGATGCATCTTCATGGTCTTGAACTCCTCGTCGGTGAGAGCCCCCGGCTTATAGAGGATCTCGTCGGGAATCTTGATTTTCCCGATGTCATGGAGCACGCCTGCCAGCAGGAAGTCCTGGTCAGAGAGGAACTGCTTTATCTGGCCCATCTTCTCTTCAGGGGCGTCCTGGAAGTGGAGATCAAGCTCACCTATGTTGCAGAGGACTGATCCAAGGCGGATCTGCTCAAGGGTCTTCTTATCGGTGATATTGGCATATTTTGCGATATTGAGGGCAATGGTCTGTGTCCTGAGGGAATGGGCGAAGGTGAATTCACCGCTTGTTCTCATAAGGAGGCAGAGGTACTGCATGAAGTAATCGCTGTTGAACTCGCTCGCGCCCAGTTTCCTCTTGAGAATGTCCTCAAAGATGTAATTGACGAAATGGTAGGCTCTTGAAGACAGCTTGAAGGACTTCAGAAGGTCAGAGTCATCAAGATAGGTTCTGCCATAGACGCTCCGCTCGCTTTGCGAGTAGCTTTCATTGCCCTCCCTTGCCCCTGCGGCTCTCCTCTCAGCAGAAAGGTCTCTCTCGGTACGCAGCGCCCCTCCCTGTGTCTGTCCCATTTCGCGGGGATCCCTCTGGTACACTTCCACGTTCTGTTTTGCCTCGTCATGCTCAGCCTCGGAAATCCTCCTTTCGGATCGAGCCTGTTCCCTGGCGGGGCTTCCGTGCGAAATATCTTTCCCGCCGGACAGGACACCGGCTGATCCTTCCCTTGGCATCATGGTCCGCCTTATCTCCCTGTAGTGATCAGCCTCAGCGATTTTTGCTGTCTGAGCTGCCTTGCTTCCGGCCTCAACGGTGCGGCCCGCTGCAGGTACCCCGGCACTTTTCCCAAATGCCGGTGCCGTGGTTTCAGGAGCCTTTATCTCTCGGGCTTCAATGAGCCCGGGCTCCGCTCCCGTCTTCATGGCCGATTTCCTGATTGTGGAGATGAGCTGCTCTTTCTGTTCTCCTGTGATATTGGCCTTCAGGAGAGCTGAAGAGCACTGCTGGAATCCAAGGGGAGAAGCGAGGGCGGCGCTGAAAAGCTCCTTTTCGGCGCCCTGAAGAGGCGCAGCGATGAGCTGAATCATGTGCTTCTTATCGGTATCGCCTAATTTTGAGCCGTGGAGCGCAGCAATGAAGGCGGCCTTCCCGCTTGCGGGGTCAATGGTGAGTGCTCTTTTCACCGCGGGGAGATCTTTTTCCCTGAGAGTGGCAAGAGAGCCAAGGAGGGCTTTCTGTTCGCCTCTCAGTTTCGTTGCGAGGAGCTGCGCTGCCGGATCTGCCTTGCCAGGAGCCGGTGCCGTGGCAAGCAGGTCCTTGATGAGCAACTTCTCCTGGTCTGTGGCGTTTATGGCGAGAAGCTTCAGGAAGGCCGGCCGCTCCGCTGAATGGGAGCTCCTGGCAAGAAGGGCTATGATGGTCTCTTTCTGGCTGTGCGTGAGGCTCCCTGAGAAAAGGGCCTTTATGAGGTTCCTCTGTCTGGCCGTCATGTCCCTCGTGAGCAGGGTAAGAAGTGCCTGCTTTTCGCCGGTGCCGAGAGTTTCAGTAAGAAGCCTCATGATGATTTTCTGCTCTTCAGGAGAGGTATTCCTCATGAGAAGGAAGATAAGGGCCTGCCTTGCCTCGAAGGGAAGGTTGGCCTTAAGGACGGAGAGAAGCAGCACTCTCTGCTCATTATTCAAGGGTTTAGAGAGAAGACTGATAATGAACATTTTCTGATCATGAGGGATATTGGAAGAGAGAAGGCCAAGAAGCATGTCGAGCTGGGCCTTGGGCAGATTGCTCTCCAGCAGCGCCGTGAGGAATTTGCGCTGATCCTGTGAGAGCCCGCCTTTCAGGATCTTCTGGAGAAGGTCACCATGGCTTTCCGTGGAGAAGCTGGCGAGAAGGAGGGCAAGGAGCTTCCTCTCAGGGCCGTCGAGCTCCCCTGAAATGAGGCCCGCCAGGCTCTGCCTCTGAATGGCATTGAGTTTCCCGCCGAGGAGCCCTGCAAGGAGCTTCGCCTGTTTTTCTCCGAATGGTGCTGCCAGGAGCTTCAGCAGAAGCTCCTGCTGATCCCTGGGAAGCTCCCTCATCAGGAGCTCGGCGAGCTTTTCCAGTTCTTCCCTGGTGAGGGTTTTCTCCTGCAGCTTTTCCAGCAGGGCGGCAAGATCTTCCGCCGCCATGTCTGCCTGTGTCTCCCCGCACTGCACCGAGGCGTTAAGAAGCATTTCCTCAGATGCGGCAAGCTCGCTGTTGCTGCCTAGCAGGCTTTCGTAGCGCATGAGCGCTTCCATTCCCTGGGGAGTTACTGAGGCCGCCTCGCGGAGAGAGAGCTCTGAAGAAGCGGCCTGAGGAGACGACGCCATAAAGGTGTTGTAAAGTGTGACGGCCGCAATCCCCTCGGTCGTCGTCATCGCCACAGTGCGCATGCTGATATCGTGCGCTGCAATATCCGGGTATGAGCTGACGCCGAAGTTGTATTCAGTGAGCAACGAGAGGCCTTCCTGTGTCTGGGCGACGGTGGCGCGGAGCCACATCTCTGAAGCGGCAGAATCTGGATCCTGCGATATGTTCTTGTAGAATTCCCTGAGGGCATCGCGGCCATCGGGGGTATTGAGGCCATGTATGCGGGTATGCATCTCCAGATTTGAGAGATTGTGGTGGTGAGTAATAGAGCGCATGTATTCCTGGAACTCACGGCTGTTCCCGGCCTTTCCGAGTATCTCAAGGTGTCGGGCGACAAGCTTTTCATCCTTGAGGATGGACATCAGGTAAGCCTCGACAATTGCCCTCCCTTCAGGTGTCTTCATCGCGGTGGCGGCGATTTTCAGAAGAGCCCGTGACAAGTGGTGACTTTTCCCTATGCGGGACTGCATCGCCTTGAGGAGCTCTTTCCCTTCGGGCGTTTGGGCCGCCGCCGCCATGGTCATCAGGAGAGCAGTCGCCAGGGCCGGGTCTGATCCAATTTGCTTCATAAAGCCGTGCAGGAGCTCCCTGCCCTCTTCGGTGCGGGAAAGCTCAACGAATTTGTTCAGCAGCTTCGCGGCGGTCGCAGTGTCGATTGACTTCCTGTCATTTATCTCATCGAGCAGCTCCTTGATTTCAGGAATTTTGTTCAGGGGCTCAAAGGCCTTGAGAATGCTTTCAGTGTACTTTTCAGATACACCTTGAACACCGGCGGCAGCCTGGCTTGTAAGCCAGTCGGCAAAGGACGACACCATTCCTGTGAAGGATTTATGACCAGGAGAGTGGGCCGCGGGGACCGCATCCTGTCCATGGGACCCATGCCCTTCAGCCCCTTGAGACGTATGGCCTTCCATGTGGCCGAACCAGCCGGTAGGCATTATTGAGCCTGTGGCCATGAATCCCGCGATACTGGAGAGGGTGTCTTTCATAATGCCTGCGACGTTGAGGCGCTGGGGGATTACCTGTGTTTCCTTCTGCTTCTTCTCCCTGTCTTCCAGGATGCCGTCGCGGCTCACCAGCTCTGTGCCCATTGCGGCGGCTGCTGCAATGGTTTGCGCTCTTTCCTGAGTCACCGGCGGCGGTACAGGAGGAACAGGCTGGCGGTCTATGGTGGCAATCCATGTGCTGCTCACCTCTTCTTCCGTATTCTCCTGAAGCCCGGCATCCTCTTCTGCGCTCTCATCGTCCTGGCGGCCTTTCCGCTGGTTTTTCTCCTGCTGTTCCCTTTCCTGGCGCTTGCCGCCCGACCGCTGCTCCTGGGACTGATCCTGGTCATCGGATGCGGAAGAGTCTTTGTTTACCTCTTCAGGCTTATCGCCAGTCTTGGTCCCTATGATGACGCCTTTCTCCTGGGGTGCCTTCTCTTCACGGAGGGTGCCGGCGGCGCTCCTGGTGAAGCTCTGATCCTCATCGCCGTCAAAGGGTGCGGCCTGGCTGCCACCGCTCTGCGGCTCCTGCTGGCCGAACCTGGGCTGGGGTCTGCTTTCCTGTGCGGGAGCGTTTTTCAGGGTTTCCTGCTGTACACTGCCCGGCAGGGGAGCCATAAGGCCGCCCTGGGCAGGGGCCGGCGCGCTCTGCGCCTCATGCTCGCTGCTGCTGCTCCCGCCCTGATAAGAAGATCCATGGCTTGAAGAGCCCTGCTCTGAAGCTCCAGGCTTTGAGGTCCCCGGCCTTTCCGCAGCAAAAGGAGCATCAAGTCTCGGTGCCTGTCCGCTTGCCGGTTGGGCAGTCTCTCTCATAGCAGTTCTGGCTTCCCTTGGGAGCTGCTCTCTCTGAATCGGCGCTTCATGGCTCTCATGGAAAACCCTCTGCTGAGATTCTCTACCCTGCGTGAAGGATTGGGGTTTTTCCTGGGAAGTGCTTCCCGAAGAGGCGGCTTTGGGAGCCTTCTCATCCATTGCTGCATGGGGCCGGCTGCTCTCTGTTTCCACAGGTGCCGGTGAAACCCTGGAGCCTTCAAAATGGCCGGAGGTGGGCTTATCAGCCTTTCCCTGGCTCTTCTGCGCTGATGGCTGCCCTTTGCCTGCATCGGCTTTAGGGATTTCAGGCGACTGAAGGTCTCCTCTTGTCTTTTCACCGGGAATATCAGATTTCCATGATTTCTCCGGCTCATTCTGCCTGGGCTGATGCTCATGGCTCCTGATGTCGGGTGCAGAAGGTGCGGTGAAGGGAGCTTGGGCTGCAGGAAGTGATTCCCTGTGAGAAGCCTGGAGATCTTTTACCGCTTCATTACCGCTCTTCGTGAGATTCCTGGCGAAAGATGAAGCCAGTTTTTCCTGGGAGCCCAGCTTTTCAAGGAGTTTTTCAAAGGGCTGCTCATTTGCCGCGGTAAAGGATTTCACCACCGATTTCGAAAGCGCCTCACTGCCGCCTGTTCTGTTCAGGAACTGCGAGAGGGCATCATTGTCGCTCTTGGTAAAATTCTTGATGAGAGGCGATGCGAGTCCCTCATTGGTCGAAGTCTTGTTCAGGAACTGCGAGAGGGCATTATTGTCGCTCTTGG
>JAVHLM010000032.1:2795-3037 GCA_031082125.1 Candidatus Eremiobacterota bacterium | reverse complement strand
CATTGGTCGAAGTCTTGTTCAGGAACTGCGAGAGGGCATTATTGTCGCTCTTGGTAAAATTCTTGACGAGAGGCGATGCGAGCCCTTCATTGGTCGAAGTCTTGTTCAGGAACTGCGAGAGGGCATTATTGTCGCTCTTGGTGAGATTCCTGATGAGAGGCGATGCGAGCCCTTCATTGGTTGAAGTTCTGTTGAGGAACTGCGAGAGGGTGTTCTCTTCAGTCTTGGTAAGGGTCCTTGTG
>JAVHLM010000032.1:2490-2695 GCA_031082125.1 Candidatus Eremiobacterota bacterium | reverse complement strand
AAGGGGGAAGCAAGCCCCTCGCTCTGCGAAGTCCTGTTCAGGAACTGCGAGAGGGTGTTCTCTTCAGTCTTGGTAAGGGTCCTTGTGAAGGGGGAAGCAAGCCCCTCGCTCTGCGAAGTCCTGTTCAGGAACTGCGAGAGGGCGTTCTCTTCGCTCTTGGTAAGGGTGGTGGTGAAAGGCGTGGCGAGCTTTTCGCTCTGCGAGG
>JAVHLM010000032.1:0-2390 GCA_031082125.1 Candidatus Eremiobacterota bacterium | reverse complement strand
TCCTGCCGAGAATCGATGTGAGCGCCTTCTCGTCGCTTGTGCTCAGTGTGAGCGTGAACGGCGTGGCGAGCTTTTCGCTCTGCGAGGTCCTGCCGAGAATCGATGTGAGCGCCTTCTCGTCGCTTGTGCTCAGTGTGAGCGTAAACGGCGTGGCGAGTGCTTCTGCCGATGAAGTCTTGTTCAGCAAAGCGCCCAATGCAGTGTCGTCACTCGCAGCGATAGCGAGGGTAAGAGGTGTGGCAAGCATTGATGATGACGCTGTCGTGCCCAGGAACTGGGAAAGCTTCATCTGCTCTGCAATTGCCATTGTTGAGGTGAATGGCGTGGCAAAAAGCGATGAGGTCCCCAGGATGTTCAGGAAGCCTGAAAGGAATGTCGGGTCACTCATTGCGAGAGCTGACAGGAAAGGTGAAGCAAGGATACTTTGGAGCGCTGTCCTTGCGAGGAAGCCTTCGAGACTGTTGTTGCTGGCCAGGCTGAGCATCTGGGTGAATGAGTCGGAAGTGGCCGTTGTTGATGATGTCTTCCCAAGAAAAGTACTGAGAGGACTGTCACTGGTGGCATTCAGCGTCTTGGTAAACGCCGTTGCCTTGCTGCTGTCAGTTGAAGTAGTGCTGAGAAACCCTGCAAAGGCTGTTGCACTTGAATTATTGAGCGTTGAAGTGAAGGCAGTGGCCTCTGTCGGGGTATTTGCTGTCCTGTTGAGGAAAGCCGTAAGGTTGTCAAAGCTGTTGCCGAGAGTATTTATCAGCGCGGAGGCTGCATCGGCTGCCGCGCCAGAGGTCAGATTGGAAAGAAGTTGCTCAAGTGAAGAGATGCTCTGCTGTGTTGTTGCTACTGCAGTTCCCGCTGCGGCAACTGCTGCTCCTGACCCTGCTACTGCAATCGCCGAACCTGACCCTGCTACTGCAACCGCCGAACCTGACCCTGCTACTGCAACCGCCGAACCTGACCCTGCTACTGCAACCGCCGAACCTCCTGCGGAACTTGAGGCCTCTGAAGAAACAGGCGGCCAGAATGAAGGCAGTGAAGCGTCGGGCGTAAAGTCCCCTGAATTGGTGAGGAGATTGGTGACCGCCGACGAGAGGGATGAGTTTAATGATACGCCGTTATAGACGAAAGCGAAGGCGCTGAGTCCCGTTGAAGTTCCCGTGGCAAGGGCAAGCGTTTCCGCGAAATAGGTGGAGAAATTATTCGTGAGATCGGTGCCGAAGAGATTATAAAGGTTTGTGAGAGCATCGAGATTGTTGTTGGTTATGAGGCCCATCTGGCTCTGGAGGAGTTGGTTGGCCATAGTGCCCGTGGTATCGGAGCAGATCTGGTTATACATGCTTGAGAGGACATCTTTCCCTAGGTCTGTCTTCATAAGCTCAAGCTGGCTGTTCCAGAAATCAGAGGCATTTTCGGCTTTCCACCATTCCTGGTTGTAAAGGTTGTTCAATGCATCAAGAGACTTGGGATCGTTAAGGAGCTCTTCGAACTTGCTATCGGAGAAAGAGGTTAAAATGGCATCACTGATTGCAGTGGCGCCTTTTTCGCTTAATCCTGCAGTTGCAGTGATGCTCTTAACTGTATTGATGAGATCGACAGTCTCTTTCAGGCTCAGGTCCTCATTCTTGAATATATCAGTAATTGCGTTGACTGTATCAGCGCTGATATTGTCCTTATCAGTGATGCCGCCTATGATCGTATTGATATTGTCAGTGATTTCATTTTTCTGGGTAATGGTAAGACGTGATGGTGCTGTGTCAGCAGAATCAGCTGTCCCTGCTGTTGCATCTGATGAAGGACTTTCGGTCTGTGATGTCTCAAGCTGGGCTGTCGCTGCAGAGGGCACCTCGGCCTGGACTGTCACTGCAGAGGGCACCTCGGCCTGGGTTGTCGCTGCAGAGGGCACCTCGGCCTGGACTGTCACTGCAGAGGGCACTTCGGCCTGGGCTGTCGCTGCAGAGGGCACCTCGGCCTGGGTTGTCGCTGCAGAGGGCACCTCGGCCTGGGCTGTCGCTGCAGAGGGCACCTCGGCCTGGGCTGTCGCTGCAGGAGTTGCCTCAACCTTGGAGGTCTGGGCTTTAGGTGCTATGGCCTGAGGAGCCAGTAAGTCAGGTGACGCGGTGATAGCGGGCGTGCCTTCATCCAAAACAGCCACGGCGCCATTTTCTTTCTTTTTAGCTTTTTCGCGTTCCTGTTGTTCCTGTTTATTCTGTTCCTGCTGCCCGCCACCGGATTGTTGGCCGCCGCCGGACTGCTGCTGATCCTGCTGGCCGGACTGCTGCTGGCCCTGCTGGCCGCCAGACTGCTGCTGGCCCTGCTGGCCGGACTGCTGCTGGCCCTGCTGGCCGGACTGCTGCTGGCCCTGCTGGCCGCCAGACTGCTGCTGGCCCTGCTGGCCG
>JAVHLM010000031.1 GCA_031082125.1 Candidatus Eremiobacterota bacterium | reverse complement strand
AGTAGGCGCTTGGAGCAAAGCTGACAGATTGCATTTCATTGTGCAGGGGTCTCATGTTGACAATTCCCCTTTGAAAAAGGGGAATGTCTGTTGACAATTCCCCTTTGAAAAAGTAAAATAGTGTGTCTCACTCAAGGGCCTTAATTGCAGAAAACGGAGCAATTAATGGATTTCTTACTCTTTACCGATATAAGAAAGGGATCAGATCATGGTAATCAAGGAAACAATCTATTCGGAATCACTGAAAGGTGACAGGGACATCTACATATACCTCCCTCCCGGCTACGAAGAGGAAAGTGACAGGGAGTATGCGGTCCTCTACATGCAGGATGGACAGAATATTTTCAGCGAATACGGCGATGCCCCGGTCCGCTGGGATGTGGATACCACAGCCACCGACCTGATAGGGAGCGGCGAGATCGAGGAGCTCATCATCGTGGGAGTCTCAAACTCGGAATGGAGAGACGACGAGTATACGCCCACCGCCGACGCCGGCGAAGGCACAGGCGGATATGCCGACGACTACATGGAGTTTCTCATAGATGAGCTGAAGGATCATATCGACAGCCACTACCGCGTGAAGCCATTCAGGCACGACACTGCAATTGCGGGCTCTTCACTCGGAGGGCTCCTCTCGCTCTACGCGGCCATTCAATACCCTGACTACTTCGGGAAAATAGCAGCTATCTCGCCTGCCCTCTGGTGGGATGAGCACATTATTTTCTCCATGGCAAAAGAGTGGCCCGTCACTCCCGATGAGCTCAGGGTATGGATAGACATAGGGTACAACGAGGATGAGGAAGACGATGAGGATGGCGGCGAGGACGCCGAGGTGGGCTCAGGCAGTGAGAATGACGAAGATGCAGGAGTTGACGAAGACGCAGGAGATGACGAAGACGCTGAAGATGACGAAGACGCTGAAGAGGAAGACGTCGAAGAGGTAGACGAAGAGGAGGAAGATGCCGGAGACGATGACGGGAGCGCCGGAGATGACAGCAGTGAAGCCTCCGGAGACGAAGACGACGTTGATTCCGTTGAAGATGCGAGGACCCTCAGGGCAATTCTGGTAGAAAAAGGCTTTGTGGAAGGCAAAAACCTGCTTTACTTCGAGGACCCCTGGGGGCACCATGACGAGATCTCCTGGGGAGGCAGGATCGGCCTGGTGCTCAAGTTTCTCTTCGGAGTCTCACGGGAAGCCCCTGGAGACGACGATGATGACCTCGAGTGACAGGGGCATTCCCGGTGCTTTCTCAAGACAGCGCCTTTAAGGGTTCCCGAAGAGGTAATAATCGGAATCACCACCGCCCATGGGAGGCATGTAATCATCTCTCTCCTCATAGGCCTCGTAGCTTTTGATCTCGCCCGTGCCCTTGTCTACGACCACTTCCTCGATAGAGCGGCACATGGGGAACTCCTGGTACATATCGTCCCTGCGGTATGATACAGTGTTGTCCTCGTGGCTGTGAAGAGCATAATTGACGCCCACTCCATCTTTCTTATCATAATTCCTGGTGACAAAGAGCTCTTTCACTTCACTGGTCTGGGGATCATAGGTGACAGAGCCGCTGTACTTGCCGCGCTCATTCTTTCCGAGGCCTATGAAGTCAACTTCCACCTTTCCCTTTGAGGAATCAAGGTCCACCGTGTCCTGGTTGTCGGCACCGATCATCTTCTGCGCCACCTCGCCGAACTCTGATACCACGCGGCGAGCGGAGTTAATCTGCGACTGCGAGAGGGGTTCATTATTTCCTATCTGCATGGAGCTCATCCTTTCCATTCACCAGAATAAATATCTGATGCTATTATAACACCGGGCCTTACCAATGTATATTAAATATTTGTTACACCTTCGGTTTCTTCCCCGGGAGCCCCGGGGGGCCCGGTGCAGGATTTTTCCCGCCCCTTTCGAAAGTACCGTTCTCAACTACCCTTTGTTCCACCAGGGGAGGACCATGGTGGCGGAAAAATATACTCAGGCTTTTTCACTTCAGGCATCGCTGAAACACTATTACAGTATTCACAGCCTCTTTTATGATCTCTCCAGGCCCCTCTTCCTTTTTGAGAGAGAGCGGGCCGCCCGCAGGATCCGCGTGCCCGAGGGAGGTACCGTCATGGAGGTAGGGTGCGGTACAGGCTTCAACCTTGATACGCTGGTCCAGGCCGCTGGTCCCTCGGGCCATGTCATTGCCCTTGACCTTTCCCCTTCAATGCTTGCCGTGGCAAGAAGGAAAGCAGGCCGGAGAAAATGGCTCACCCTGTCCCTTGTAGAAGGTGATGCCGCCGATTTCACCCCGGCGCGGAAAGCCGACGCCATTCTTTTCAGCTACTCCCTCTCCATGATTGGAAACTGGAAAAAGGCCCTGGACAAATGCCTGTGCTCGCTCAGGGAAGGAGGGCAGCTCGTGGTGCTTGACTTTTACCGGTGGGAGGTGCTGAGGAGCCTATATCCGCTCTGGGAAAAATGGCTCTCCCTCAACCATGTCCATATCCCGGAAGAGCCGCTCCGCTACCTCATGGAGCGGGCTGGCTCCTCCTGCCTCTCCATCTACAGGAAAGGATATAACTGCATCTTGGAAGCGACCCTGTAGCCTTTCAGGCGCATTGGAAGAAAAGATGACCGAAAAAAATGGCTCGGTAAAATGCCCCCACTGCGGCGACACGAACCTCTTCTCCGGGAAGGAGAGCAAGATACAGTGCGAGTTCTGCGGCGCATTCTTTTCCACTTCCGTGGAGAAAACCGTTAATCTGACCTGCCCCGAGTGCGCAGGTGAGGGAAAAGTGAAATGTCCCCGCTGCCGGGGCGATGGTCAGGCAGAAATCAAGTGCGCAACCTGCAGGGGAACAGGCTTGAATCCCCTCATCACCTGGAAGGACTCGCCCTGCGTGGTGTGCGGGGGAAGTAAAACCGAGCTGGAGCCATGCAGCTGCGGCAGCGGCCAGGTGAAATGTGAGTTCTGCTCGGGCCGCGGGAGATTCGGCAGTGCCGGGGAATTGCAGGAGAGGCTCAGTGAGAAGAAGGCTGCCAGCACGATAAGGGAGAAGGAAAAGGAGAGACGCTCCTCCAGGGAGTTCCTCCTTCTCGGCGTGTTCGGCATGGTCACCATTATCATCATTGTCTTCGCCCTTCTCGGCTCATCGGCCAATATCCATAACGCCGTCTATTCAGGCGACAGGCAGAAGGTGGCAGCCCTCATAGAAAAGGACCCCTCCCTTGTCAACAAGAGGGATGACCTCTCAAAGACGCCACTTCACAAGGCAGCTGAGCAGGGATTCACCTCCATTGCCGAGTACCTGCTCTCAAAAGGGGCCGATATTGATGCCAGAGACAGCTTCGGGAAAACCCCCCTCGACTACGCGAGAGCGGGAGATAACACAGAGCTTATCAGGCTCCTTGAGTCAGCAAAGAGCTCCAGATCAGGGCCGTCCCGCTGAACCGCAGGGATGGGAGCTCACAGGCTCTCCGCTCAGGGCATCGACCCAGAGAGGTTTCCCGCATTCCCCGCAGCGCAGGCTTTCGCTTTCCCGCCACCAGGCCACAATGCGGGGAGGAGCGATGGCGTTTTTCTCCCAGAGGGACCTGATGCCGCTCCGCTCAAAGATCTTTTCGCAGCCCCCCCTGTAACGCACCGCACAGTGCAGGACCTGCCTGCGGTAATCAAAGAGCACGTGAGAAATCCCGGTCCTCCCTGAGGCCTTCCCTGAAAAGAGGTAAACCCTTGCGTCCCCTCTTTTCCTTATGGAGTGCTGGAGGCCCAGAGAGGTGAGCATGGTGGAGAATTGCCGTGCATAGTGCTCATTGATGAAGCCTTCCATGGCGAGCTCAAGGATGAAACCGCCCGGCAGGGCCTCAGGGCCTTCCCGATAATGGCCTTTCACAGACCATGCCCATTGAGGCGCAATCCTGGCGATGCCGCCCTGAAGGTCACAGGCCGGGGCATCATGAAATATCAGGCTGAAATGTCTCGTTCCCCACAGTGGAAAGAGCGGCTCGTCAAGGGGAGGACCCGGCTCCCTGTAAAAAGCCGCAAGTGAATCGCATCCGAGCATGAGAGCCCGGGCCAGGGCAACCTGGAAAAACCGGAGGGGCACCCCTGCCAGCTCCCGCCCGCTCTCTACGGTAAACCAGATGGTCTTTTGGGACTTTTCTTTCTCCCTGATGAGAGTGCCCCTTGAAGGGGGACTGCTCCTCACGGCATCCGGAGGGCCCGGCTCATTGAGCTTCTCTTTCAGTGCCAGGTATGCCCGGTAAAGCGCCTCCTTGCCGGCTCCGGCTCCGATACAATCCCATGGGAAGCTGTCCCGGGATGTCTTCTCTCCTTCAGCCCAGAGCTTCCAGGGGGCGGGAAGAGCATCGACAAAAGCCTTGTATATCGCATGGGTGATCTCTTTGCCGTAAAAGCCCTTCCCCGAAGCCTCGATGAGCGCCGAAGCCTTCGTGCTGTCGGCAAAGAGGAGGAGCTGCGCCATGTGCGCCTCGCGGGGCGTGATGCTCTCCCTCACCACCATGCCCATTGATTCTCCCAGGAGGACAAGCTTTCTGGTGCTTTCCGAGAGCGCGCCAATGCCGGGAAAAGGATTGAACTGCATGGGGGTATGGGGCATCGAGATGAGAGGGGTCAGGGAGAGCACAAAGGGCGACTTCCCGCTGCCCCTGTGACGGGACCGGAGGTCTCTCACCCTCACAAGGAAGGAGTGGAACTCAAGATAATCCCTCTCCTCCTCGAAGCCCGTGAGAATGAGGAACAGCTTTACCTGCCTCACAGGGCCCTCATAGAGGGAGGCCAGGGCTCTCAATGCCTGGGCTTCCGAGATGTTCTTGGCGAGAAAAGCCCTCAAGCGGGCGCTTATGCCTTCAAGCCCGAAGGTGAAATTGTTTTTCCCGAGAGCCCTCTGGGCCTCGATAAGCTCAGGGTGACGGGCTGCATAATCAAATCGCTGGCTTTTCACAAGGACGCGGGCAAGAGCCTCTCCCGCCTTCCTGCATATGGCGAGAATATCACGATGGCTTGTCACGTTGAAGGAATGAATGTTCACCGAGTCCAGCCCCTGGAAGCGCTTCGCCTGCTCCAGGGCCGCCGCTATTTCTTCCACGGGGCGCATCCTGTAAGGGCGGGCCTCCCAGGCCTCCTTGCAGAAGGCGCAAAGGTGGGGGCACCCGGCGTCAATGGCAAGACTCCCCGTTCCGAGGGACTCTTCGTCATACCAGAGGGGATTCTTTACAAGGGGCTCCACTCCTTCAAGGCTGCTGCAGAGGGAACGCTCCCTCCCGGCCGATCCCCCTGCGGCGGTGTAAACTGCCGGGATTTGCTGCTGCAGGCTCTTGAGAATCTCAGGTTTCGGCGCTCCCTCAAGGAGGCCTTCCTTGATCAGGGAGAGCATCCCGGCGAAATATTTCTCAGCCTCGCCGAAAAAGAGGGCATCAACCATGGAGTGACGGGGATCTCCGCATGCTGCGAAGGCGGATTGCCCGTTGGCGCCGCCCATGACAAGCAAGGGCATGGCCTTCATCGCCATGCGCTGCTGAAAATCAAGAGGAATACGCGAATTGCCGAGAAGCCAGGGGAGATTCACCAGTTCCTGGGCCACCGAGTTGCTGAAAGCAATCACATGGAAGTCACTGAAGGGCCTTCCCGAGGTGGTACCGAAGAGCGGAGGCATGGACCGGCGGATCAGCTGCCCCGCCTCCATTGAAGGCGGCATGAAACCATAATCCACATAGGTGCCGGCGATTCCCGAGGCGATCTGCCCCAGGAGGCCCTGGGTCATCGAAGTGCTTGTCGTGTGATAGGGCGAAAGGCGGAACACGAGGACCCTGAGGGCGGCACCTTCCCATTGGTCGGGAGGAGCCGTATTGGGCTCATTGCCGATAAGCCATACACCGTATCCAGGGAAGCGGAGCCTGTGGCTCTTTATCCACTCCCTGACAGGCTGATTGCTACTTTTTTCCACTGCCGGCCTTTCTCCCGGGGGCACTTTTCCCCTGAGGCTCCCTTTCTGTGCCCTGCCTCCTTCTCCTGCCGGTGAGCATGGTCTTCTGCCTCTCCCGCGGGCCCGTTCCCTTGATTACGGCCACGGGCTTTCCCGTGGCGTAGTCAAGGCCCGTGAAAAACATTGCGGCAGCCGGCGTCATCGGCAGGGGAATGAAGCTCTGGACCTGCCTGAGATTCCATTTCCTGGCCTTGAGGAAATCCCTGACGGCCTTCATCTCCTCCTCGCCGCACCCGGGAAAGCCTGCAATGAAGTATGGCACGATATACTGCTCTTTTCCCGCCTTCCTGCTCTCTTTTTCAAAAAGCCCGCAGAACTCGTGGAAGACCTCGGCGCGGGGCTTGCGCATCCTTGCCGTCACCGAGGGATGGAGGTGCTCGGGAGCCACTTTCAGGTGCCCCGGCACATGGTGCCTGCAGAGCTCCCTCACGTAGGGGGGACATCTCAAAGCCACGTCCATCCTGATACCGGAGCTTATGAAGAGGTGCTTCACCTGCGGCATCGCGCCGATGGACCTGTAAAGGCCCAGGGCCTTCGCGCCGTCTACGGCGAAATTGCTGCAGATAAAGGGATAAAGGCAGCTCCCTCTCCGGCAGGTTCTGCATTTTTTCGATATCCCGTTGGCGCACCCGTAAAGATTTGCCGTGGGACCGCCAAGATCGCTTATGGTTCCCCGAAACCCCGGCTGCTCAGCAAGGCGCGTCACCTCCCTCTTCACCGAGGGCAAGGTCCTGCTGGTAAGGAGCCTTCCCTGGTGAAAGCCCAGGCTGCAGAAGCTGCAGCCCCCGGCGCATCCCCTCACGACGGTGACGGAGTCCTTCACCATGGTGTACGCGGGGATTTCGCCCTTGTGGAGAGGATGGGGCCTTCCCGTGAAGGGAAGCTCATAGATCCTGTCAAGCTCCTCAGGTGAAAGGGGCGGCTGAGGTGGCTCAACCACCAGGGGCCTCTCGCCGTGAAACTGCACCAGGCGGCGGCCGCACCATGGGTTCTGCTCTCTCTCCACAGCCTTGGTAAGCTCCAGGAGCTTTCTCATGTCTGCCCGGCATTCCTCCCAGGAGGGAAGGAGGCACAAGGCCTCGAGGGAATAATCCCTTCCTTCCCTGGCACCCAGCAGGCGCGCTGTCCCCCTTATCCCCGAGAAGTCATGGCTTCCCCCTGCGCAGCGCCGGGCCACTTCCCTCACTGCCTGCTCTCCCATGCCATAGACAAGGAGATCGGCCTTGGAATCGGCAAGAATTGAGGGCCTCAGCCTGTCATCCCAGTAGTCATAATGGACGGTCCTGCGCATGCTCGCCTCTATCCCGCCTATTACCACCGGTGTCCCGGGGAATGCGGCCCTGACGCACTGCGAATAGACTGTCGTTGCCCTGTGAGGTCGCTTCCCGGCGGTCCCGCCCTCTGTATAGTCATCATCATGGCGCTTATGCTTCTCAGCCGTGTAATGGGCAAGCATTGAGTCGAGGTTTCCCGCGCTTATCCCGCAGAAGAGCCTGGGGAGGCCCATCACCGTGAAGGCATCGCGGGAGCGCCAGTCCGGCTGCGGCAGAACACCTACGCGGAGGCCCTCTGCCTCAAGAACCCTCGCAATGACGGCAGGGCCGAAAGAGGGATGATCCACATACGCATCGCCTGTCACAATGAGCACGTCAAGCTGATCCCAGCCGAGGGCATCCATCTCTTCCCTTGTGGCGGGGAGAAAAGGGCGTGGAGAGCGCGGTGCTCCCTTAATCGGCCGATGCAAGCGCGTTGGCGACCATGAGCATTATCTTGGGATCGCTGAGGATCTTGCCGTGGCGATCCTTCATTGGGCCATAGACAGAGAGGAAGTCGGCACCGTCCATGTGGGCGCTTTTCTCTGTCACCATGTCATCGCCCTGCCTGGTGATGCCGGTGTCGTGGTCCAGGGTGGGCGTTCCCACACCGGTAATGATGGTGACGTTGGCGCGCTTTGCCTGGGTGGGCCATTCGCTGTTGAGCCTGGCAAGAAAAGGATTGATGATCATTCCCTCTTCAACGCGCACCTCCCTGAGCTCGTTGAGGGACTTTATCACGTCGGGATTGCTCGTGGGGGGGAAGAGAGGCACTCCAAGCTCCTGGCGGATCCTGAGCTCCACGTCTGCCCCGTAGGCCCCGTGGTTGGGCGGCGACACCATCACAAGGTTATGGATCTTCTCTCCCTTCTCCATAAGGCAGTAACGTGCATCCAGGCCTCCCATGCTGTGCGTCACAAGGTCAACCTCCCTGGCGCCTGTCTTGCTGCAGATGAGCTCTATGGCTTCCTTGAGCTCCTTTGAATTTTTCTCAACAGGGTTCCATCGCTCGCTGAACCGTATCTCAAAGACGTTCCCCTGGGGGTCAATCCTGTTCCGGGAGCCTGCCTTGATGAGGCCGCCGTACTTGTTGACGGGAGAATCTCCCCCCGTGAGGTACTCCCTGAGGGGCTTGAATTTCCTCTCGTTGCTGTTATAGCCATGGACCATGAGCACAGGACGCTTCAGGGCAGGCGGCGGCACATCGGGCTTTTCGAGGGGCTCGGCAGGCACCTCCTCGTCGGCAGGCAGGGAGGGAAGGGAGACTCTTTCCATCCTCTCCATGTGGTCAAGCCCGTCTTCCACCACGAGGAAGGCCTCCGGTGAAGGCGGCTCAGGCAGGGGCTTGTCGGCCGGCGCCCCCGGCTGCCAGGTGAATTGATTGAGTGGTGCTGCAGAGTGTATTCCGTCCATTGCAAAATGCCTCCTGAAAATACAGGTGTCCGTTTTCATGATACAGGAAGAGAAGCAAAAAATACATTAACGGAATGTTAAAATTTCTCACTGAGCTGTCTGATATATATTTTCCCTGTGAATCCTTGTGCAGGCAGAGGGCATCTGGTATAATAGTGCCATACTAAATTTCCCAAGGAGGATAATGTGAGAAAGTTCTCAACGCAGCTTATTCTTGCCTGCTTTCTTGTCCTGATGTTTGCCATGCCGCCGCCAGTGTGCGCAGGTTGAGGGCCGCCTCCTTCTCTGGGTCAGGGAGCGAGCGCGACTGTCACTGCCGAGGGAGCAGTCACCAGCTATTTCCAGTTCATCAATTCCGGAAATCTCAAGAACGCCTATGATTCCCTTTCAAAAGCCTACCAGGGAAAGCTGAAGTACGCCGATTTCCAGAAGACTTACAAGGACGGGCAGCAGTATACCATAAAAATGCTCTGCAGCGGCGGCAGCAAGCCCACCGCCACGGTGAGCGAGCTGAACACCACATTGGAAAAGTCTTCCAGGAACGGAAGCAACAGAAAATCCATGAGCTATAAAGTGAGGGTCATAAAAGAGGGCGATAAGTGGAAGATAGACTCACTGGGGAACTGAACTCCCCGCAAGGATCCGGAAAACCAGGCTCCCCCCCGGGGGAGCTTTTTTTTACTCTGCGGCGTGGAGGCTCTCCAGGGCGGCGGCGGTAAAAAGAAGGGGCATATCGTCATGGATGGTCTTTTTCTGCAGCCTGATCACTTCTTTTATCCCCAGCGCGCCGAGATCAAGAAGGGCCTCAAGCTGAGGCCTGCTGAAGGGCTCGTGCTCAGCCGTGCCCTGGACCTCGATCATCTTTCCCGAGCCTGTCATGATGATATTCATATCCACACCGGCTTCCCTGTCCTCGAGGTAGTCGAGGTCCAGCAGCACCCTCCCCTCCAGGATGCCCGCGCTGATCGCCGCCACAAAATCAGTCAGTATGCCCTCCTGGAGGGCTTTCTTCTCCCGAAGGTGCTTTACCGCGTCGGCGAGGGCTATCATTGCCCCGTTAATCGAGGCCGTCCTTGTCCCCCCGTCGGCTTCAAGGACATCGCAGTCAATCCATATGGTCCTCTCGCCGAGCCTGCCGAGGTCAATCACGGCGCGCAGAGACCGCCCGATGAGGCGCTGTATCTCGTGGCTTCTCCCCGAGGAGAGGCTTTTCTCCCTGTTGATGCGGACCTGTGTGGACCGCGGAAGCATCCCGTACTCGGCGGTGACCCATCCCTTCCCGCTGTCCTTGAGCCAGGAAGGCACTTTCTCCTCGACGGTGGCGGTGCAGATCACCCTTGTCTTTCCCGAGGAGATGAGGACCGATCCCTCGGCATGGGGTATGTAGTTTCGCTCAAGGGTAACGGTGCGGAGGGCGTCATCACGGCGGTCATCTCTTCTTTTCATAGCCTTCAATCCTCTTCTTTCCTCGCTTATCAGTCGGTCTTGTTCCAGAATTTCCTTGGTTTTCTCGGCTTCCTGTCGGCCCTGGCCTCCTTCTCCCCGCGGGGGAAGAGGCTTCCCTTTACCTGCCCTGCGGCATGAAGCCTGACGCCCGGGGTTATCTCCTCCGTGGAGAGAAATGCCAGGTGGGGGAAGTAGCTCCCCAGGAGCCCGGAGAGGTAAATCCTCACCGCGGGCCCCGTGATGATCACCGGGGGATGCTCATGCTCCTCAAGGGACTTTCTCACCAGAGAAATCAGCTGCTCCTCGCTTTCCTTCTGAAGGGAGAGGTAAGCGCCTCCCAGGGCATCGACAAGCGATGCCGAAAGCTCCTTCTCAAGGCTCTCGCTCAGAGCAAGGGCACTTATAATGCCTTCCCTGTCGGCCAGGGACCAGCATATCTGGTGCGCGAGGCCGCGCCTCACGTGCTCCGTCATAAGGCTTGAAGCGTTCAGGTCCTCGGCATTGTCGCCCACTATCTCCATGATGGTCACCAGGTCTTTTATCGAGACATTCTCCGCAAGAAGGTTCTGGAGCACCTTTCTCACCTTGCGGAGCTTCTTTGCATCGCTCAGGAACTCTTCAACGACAACGGGATGGGAGACAGAAAGCCTCGAGAGCAGGTCATGAGTCTCCTGGAGGCCCAGGATATCCTTCCCGTGGGCAACAAGGACACTGTCTATGTGGGTGATGAGGACGTTAAGGGCGCCCTGCACTATGCACCCCGCCTCTTCGGCCTTCTCCCTCTCACCGGGCTCTATCCACTTGGCATTCATCTTATAGGTGGGCTCAAGCATGCTCCATCCCTTTATGGCGCCAAGCTGATCAAGGCTGCCCATCGCGAGGAACCGCTCGAGGTAAAGCTCTCCTGAGGTGACGGGGGATTCCCTGAGCCTTATGAGATAGGCATTAGGCTCGAGTGAGAGGTTGTCTTTCACGTTGATGCTCGGGATGACAAACCCGAGGGCCTGTGCGATCTCGTCCCTCAGCACGTTGAGGCGCTCAAGGAGGGGCGTTCCCGCGTAGGGATCCACGAGGGGAAGGAGGGATGTCCCCAGCTCTATGGTGATGGCATCACGCTCCAGGAAACGGTCGGTGAGCATGTCGCGGTCACCTTCAAAAGTGACGTGGACCTCGCCCTGGGCGGACCACCCCTCGTTGACGAGGCGCATCAGCGCTTTCTGCACTTCGGCGTGGAGAACCGATCCCACTCCGGCGTAAAGATAGGCTACTTCATCCTTTCTCTTGAGCTTGATGAAGCTCTGCTGGCCCCTGTCGCCAAGGGACCAGGGCAGAAACTCCCCCTTGAGCTCAGAAGTGGTGAGAAGCGAGAATGTCGTGGCCTGCTCCTCGATTTTTCCTGTTTCCATGATGACCTCCCGGCATTGTCTTCGTGATGGGGGCCTTTACTTCTTCGACAGAAGGGGACAGGCTCCTCTCCAGGGTCTCTCCCTTCACCTTGACTCCCCATCGGGAAAATACTATGATGGAAGGGCCATGAAAAAAGAGACCTTTTTCTCTTCCACTCTCTTGGTTGCCGCCCTCCTTGCTGCGGCGCTCTTTGCTTTCACGCCGCCGCCGGAAGCGCAGGAAAATCCCGCGAAGAAGCCTGAAAAGCCTCTCGCCATGGTGATTCCGCTGGGGAAGAGCAGGGAGATAAAAATTGACCGCACCATGCAGGGCGATCTCCGCTTTGAGGAGTACGATGAATCGGTCATAGAAGTGACCTATGAGGGGAAAAGAAAAGTCATCACCGTGAGAGGAATCAATACGGGCTCCACTGATCTCACGGTGCGCTCAAAGAAGGGGCGGAGACTCTATGCCATAACGGTGATGGAAGAAGCCGGGACGCTCCCCTCCGGCGTACGGGTGGAAGTCACGGGCAGCACCGTGCCCCGCGAGGTTATCAGGGAAGCCGTGACGGCCTCGGCGAGGCTCAGGGCCGAGGTGAGGCCCGGGGCCAGGATCTCAGTGGCCATGGGGAAAGGAGACACAATCCCCGCTGCCTTCGAAGGCGAGCGCCTGGAGCTTAAGCTGAGGCTCTCCATTGCGGGCCCCGGCTATATCACGGTGGAGAAGGAGCTCCCTGTGACAGTGGAGCGTGTCGCCGGGGAATACCGCAGGGATGATCTGCTGCTCTTGAGCAACGATCCCGAGAAAATTTCGAAAGAGGCGGTGCTCCTTGAGGCTGCCGTTCCTCTCAACAGGGCGGCAAGGCTCATGGTCCACCACCAGAACTACCGGGAGGGGGGCACAAGGATCATGAGGGTCCTTCTCTCACCTGCGGGCTCCTCGCCGTCAAGGGTTCTTCTGGTACAGTCGCTTGTGGGCCCCAGCACCGACGAGATGTATGCAGGGCACCTGGCCGCCTCGAATTTTCTGACAAGGCTCAGGGCTATGCAGGGGTGGATCGTCGATATCCCCGAGGGGAAGGAGTACGCCGCCGTGGAAGTGCCGATAAAACCGGGGGGGACTGTGAGCGGCCTTCTTTATATCGTCCCATTGAGCGGTGCAGCCCTCAAGGTGGTCGTTGACGCAAAGGGTGGGGAAAACATCGAGATCGGGCCCGACACCTCATCAAGGACCAGGGGGGTGTTCCAGAATCCAGAGATTTCAATCCAGAAAACCCACACGGTGGGAAAAGGATATACCTTTATCTCCCTTGGGGGAAAGCCCTACCTGAGGGAAAAGACCACGGGGAGCGAGAACACCGGTAATTACGGCGTCACGTACCGCATCACGGTGGACCTGGAAAATCCCTATGAAGAGGAAAATGATGTGGAGGTGTGCTTCATCCCGGGAGCGGGCCCCGCCAGCGGCATTATAACGGTAAACGGCTCCCTCATGAACATTCCTCACGCCGTGAACCTCCAGGAGATTTCTCTTTTCAAGGAAAAACTCGGTCCCCTCGAGAAGAAGACCATTGAGCTCTCCATCTTCCCCCAGGCGGGGTCCAACTACCCTGTCCGCATAGTGGTGAAATCAAGGCTTATATGACCAGGAGCACAACAGCGCCAGCACAGGGATTTTTCGGCAGAATGGCAGGCAGGGGCCATTCATTGAAGGGTACTGGGGCTCATGCGGCGATAATGCTCATTTTCCTCCTTGCCTCCCTTTCGCCCTGGGCCTGGGGAGCCGGCGAGGAACTATACGGCCGTGACGCGTGGACGACTCTCAAGCTCAGGGTGATCCCCTCGATCATCGTCTGCATTCAGGATTCCTTTACCACGAAATCAAATCTCCAGAAGTATTACTACAAGAAATATCCCCGCTGCGAGATGGACGCCGCTGAAAAATCGGTGGCTGCAATCCTCCCCCACCTTGACGAAGATCAGCATGACCAGGCGGTGAAGGAGGTCATGGCCTTCCACCACGTGGTCTACCACGGGACGGAATGGCACAGGATGGATCAAAATGTAAAGGTGGCCCGCACCTATGAGAGCATGGTGGAGCGCTATGCCCTCCTCCATCACGTGCCCCCTGAAGTGGCAAAGGCCGTCATCTGCTGGGAGAACAGCGGCGACATCTCAAAAATTTCCTACGCAGAATGCGGCGGCCTCGGTCAGCTGAGCTGGGGCGCCGTGGAGCGCGCCCACAAGCACGGGAAGAAGATGGCAGCGGCATTGAGGGAGAAAGCGAAAGCCTCCAAGGTGCTTTACGAGCAGACTGGCAGCGAGGAGCACCTCAGGGAGGCCAGGAGGCTCAACAGCGAAGCCGATTTCTACCACTTCGAGAAGAAGCACAAGGTGCTCGCAAAAAAATACGGCATTAGCGACGAGCGCCTCGTGCCCGAATGCAACGCCGAGGACACCGTAGTCTTCCTGAGAGTGCTTCTGGATTATTTCCAGGATCGCAGGGACTTTGCCATTGCTGCTTACCACAACGGCGTGGCAAACATGGACGAGCTCACAGTGGATTACCTTAAGCGCCGGGTGCCCTGGACATGGAACAGCGAAAAGCCTGACAGGAGCTTTCTTCTCCAGGCCCTTGAGAAATACAGGATAACGTACCTCACCCTCTGGGATGACACCCGGTGCCGCGAGATGCTCTCAGGCTTCAGAACGATGGATGGCGACATCACCACCGGCGCCAACAGCAGCGAAGCCCTGGGCGATGAGAGCGACATCTACCTCTGGAAAGTCCTTGCCGCATATGGAGCTCTTATCTCCAGTGACGATTCTCTCACCCGCCTCATTGACCGTTACCGGTACCGCTGGGACATTGCAGAATGCATGGGCCTCAGGGTTTACGACAGTGACGGGATCATCGAGGAGGCGATAAAAAAGGGGGAGCTGGTGAGACTCCCCCCGGTCTTCCACGACGGGGGAATAAGCACCATCGAGACGCCTTCCCGTGATTACGAACAGTTCTTCAAGGGATCCAACTATTATGTGACCCCTGAGCTGGCAGGGTTCCTCTGCCGTCTCAGCCACGAGCTCGCGGAGGCAACAGGAAAGAAGCAGGTGCGGATTCCTGTCACTGCGGCCCTGGAAAGCCGCCAGGTGTACCTCGCGCCTGCCGGTGCTCCCGGCGAAAGCGTGAAATACCGCACCCACCTCCAGGGAGTGGCCTTTGACTGCAAGCCTTCTCTCTCATCGCACCGCGAGATGCTCAGGCTGCTCCTTAAGCGCTGGTATCTCAGGGACCGCCTGTACCTCATCGTCGAAGGGGATCACTACCATGTGTGCCTCAATCCCCGTTACGGCACCGAGTTCTACCAGTACTACTGCGAGTATACCTCAAAGCCTGCAGCGAGATGACCTCCCATACTCACCGGCATTACTGACGGCATCATTATACCTGCAAGTATAATGTGCGTCAGCATAAGAAGGAGAAATGCTCCTTCCACCATAACTATTTCCATAATGGAATTCTTCAAAGTCTTTCATCCGCTTTTCCTGATATTTTATATTTCCCTTTTCTTCTGCAGCGTCGCCATCTTCAAGATATATTTCGTCAACAATGAGGTGCCGAGCATTTTCCTCTCCTCGCTCTGCCTCATCTCTCTTTTTATCAGCGTCTGGAAATTCCCGCAGAACCTGGGGGAGAACCTCATGGCCTTCGCAGGCTACATCGCGCTTGCGAGCGCTCCCTCTTCATTTCTTGTCATCATCATGTCCAAGATGCTCGCCGAGTTTCTTGTCGGGGCGAAGGACTTCATGGGCATTTCAAAGCGCGACCTGATGGAGGAGCTTCAGGAACAGGTGGAGGCCCTGGTGATTGCCGGCAAGTTTGACGAGGCCATCGCGCTGCTGCGCGACAAGATGAAGAAATGCCCGAAGGACTTCCGCTTCAACAACGAGATCGCCACCATCAGCCTTATGTACCTCAAGGATTACAAGACCGCTCTCTCGGAGTTCCACCAGGTCCTCAAGAAAACCGACAAGGACGAGCCCGTGGCCTTTGCCCTCTACCGCATGGTGGATATCTACCTCACTTACATGAATGACAGGGAGAAAGCCATCGAGTACCTCAGGAAGCTCATCACGCAGCTCCCCGATACCGAGTACTCCGAAAGCGCCAAGATCCGCCTCGAATTCCTTGAGAAGTCACAGCAAGAGGACGAAATGGGTATCTCTACCGGGGGATGGCGCTCGGGTGAGAGCGAAAAGAAGGCGCCTTTCGATTTCTCACCGGATGAGGAGGGCGGCGAAAAGCAGGAAGAGCCGTTTATGCCCAAGGGGGACTGGCGGAAGGGCTTTACTGAAAGTGAAAGCCCGAAGGCCAAAAGGCCCTATGACGAAGATGACGATTTTTAGAGGAGATTCCCGGGAAATAAAGAACAAGTGTTCAGGAAAGCGAGGCGATAGGTATGCTTCAACAGCGTGGTGCCATTACCTATAATGAAATCAACCAGCAGCGTGATACCCTGCAGGACACGATAAAAATCATCAATGAGATGCGCCAGGATCTTGTCACATGGTTCAGGCAGGAAGCTTTCACCCAGGTGGTCTTCACGGGGGCGGGAAGCTCCTATAATGCAAGCCTGGCAAGCGCGAAGCTCTTTATGAGCCTCACCGGCGTCACCTCTTATGCATTCCCGAGCTCAGAGATACTCTTTTCAGGCAAGCTTCCCTTCGAGGAGAGGAGAAAAACCCTGATCGTCGCCATGAGCCGGAGCGGCCAGTCCTCGGAAACCTTGTGGGCCATCGATAAAATCAAGGAGCTCTCGAAGAACTCCAAGATTATGGTCATCTGCCCCCACCCCGACAGCGAGATTATCCCAAAGGCCGACAAGACCATCGTCATTGAGAAGGCCAAAGAGGAAGCCACTGTATCGACCAAGGCCTTCTCCAGCTTTGTCTTTGCCGTCAAGATCATTACCGGCCTCCTCATGCAGAACATGCCCTTTCTCACGGAGCTCACCAAGGTGCCCTCCATGTTTGAAACCAAGAAATACCAGGTGGAGATCCAGCAGAAAGTCATTGCCAGCAAGTTCACCAGCGTGCTCGTGGCGGGAAGCGGCTCCTATTACGGGCTTGCCTGCGAGGGAAGCCTTCTGATGAAAAAGATTTCCAACACGCCTTCCGAAGCGTGCCATGTGCTGGAGCTCCGCCATGGCAATGCAGCCTACGGAACAAACCAGTCTCTTGTGGTGATTCTCGCGTCAGACTCGCTGAAAAAGGGCGAGGGTGTCGTGGTGGGCGAGCTCGCCGCGATGAAATGCCCCAGGCTGGTCATATGCGAGGAGGCAGACAGCCGCCTGGGCAACAGCGACTTTGTCTTTGAGCTGAAATCAGGCCTTTCGGAGCTCTCAAGGGATATGCTCATGATGCCGATCCTGCAGGAGCTCGCTTTCTATACCGCCATATCCAAGGCTTACAATCCTGACAAGCCGAAGCATGTCGTGCCCTTCATCAAGTGGAAGGAGCCCTACTTCTAGTCTTTTTCCTCTGCCTGAGGCTCCGCTTCACCTTCCTGAGGGCTTTGATGCTTTCCTGGAGCATCATGGTGCTCACAGGCCGGGCTCCATAACGGGAAAGATGAAAATACCTCACAAGCTCCAGCATCTCGCTGCTTTCACCTGTCTCTGCCGCCACCTCGGCAACAAACTCCTGGGGTGTCTGCGATTTTTCTTTTTTCCATCCTTTCCTTGCGAGACATGAGAGCATCCCATGGAACTGGTCCTGGATCTTCCTGCGCAGCGGATCATCTTTTTCCCTGCGGGAGAGATCCTTTCTTGAAGAAAAGCCCGCTCTTTTCTTCTTCAGGCCCTGTAAGGCAAGTAAAACCCCGTGGTAAAGGGAAAAGAGAGTCTTCCTTCTCCTGAAGCAGATTACGGAGATCACAAGGACTGCTGCCACTGCGGAAACAAGAGGCAGCAGCCTGAAGGCTTCTTTCCTGGAAGGCACGATGAACACCGGGCGCAGCAGCAATGAAAACCTGCCGAGAACACTGCGCCAGGCGGCTGAGAGGCGGCTCTCAAAGTATTCATAAAGGGCCGAACCTATCCAGGTCTTCTTCTTCGGGAGGCTTCCCGGGTCATCATTGAAGCCCGGCGTGGGATCAAAAGCCATCCAGCCGTACCGTGCGAAGTATACCTCCACCCAGGCGTGGGCATCTTCACTCCTGACCTCGTAATACCCCGTTATGGGGTTGTAGGTGCCGGGGGCGAAACCTGCCACAAGGCGTGCAGGGATGCCGCAGGTACGGCACATGACCGCGAAGGCCGTGGCAAAGTGCTCGCAGTAGCCTCTTTTCTGCTCAAAGAGGAAATAATCCACGTGCTCCGCGTTTCCGGGAAAGGGGGGGATGTCAAGATCGTAGGGATAACTGGTTTTAAGGAACGTCGAGAGAGCCTGGGCTTTCTCGTAGGGGCGATCATAATTCCTCACTATCTTGCTCACCAGGTTCTTCAGACGGCTGCTCAGGGGAGGAAGCTCCAGGTACTCCTGCTGTGTCAGGCTGAAACCGGGCTGGCTCTCCACAGGCGCCATGTAGAGAAGCCTTCTGCGCTCCGGCTCGCTCGAGACGCTCACGCAGCTGTAAATCATACCTTTTTCCAGGTTGAAGGGGCTTATCAGGGTCCTGTTCCTGTCCATGAAGATGTTCTGCGTGGGGAAATAGAGCTCATAGGGCTGGTAGGCGCCATAGATGATGTTGGGAAGCTCACGCTGGATATAGAATATCTGGATGTTTCTCTTCTGCCCGGGAGATTCTAGTCTCACCAGGAGGGGAGGCTCAACGGTGCTGATCTCCTTCGGCTTTTCCTCGCTGGCGAGCCATGCGCTCCCCGTATACCTGGAAAAGGCCACTCCCCTGTAATAGGCGTATTCCGTGGACTTGACGCGCATCACTATCTCCCGCGAGAGCCTGCCCCGGAAATTGAGGTCCATGATGCTGTTGAAGCCGAAGTAACTGTCCGCGTTGAACCTCATTCTCTTCCAGAGGGGCGTCCCGTCCTGGGATCCGCTCATGGGATAGGCGGGATTCTTTATTTTACCCTGGCTCATGAAAGGGAAATTAGTAATCGAGATAGGCAGGTGCCTGATGCTGAGGGCGTCTCTCCTGGGGATCACGAGGAACACCGCCTGGGTGATAAGCAGGATCATGAAGGCCAGGGAGATGAGAGCCCTCTGGACACTCCATGGCGGCAGGCGTTCACTCTGACGGCGCCCCGGTGACTCTTCGGAGAGGGAGAGACAGTTGTAATAAAGGGCATAGATGCTGAGGAGCACAAAGATCACGAGAAACAGGGCAAAGACCAGGTCCTGGCTGAGAAAAGCGCCAAGGCAGATGAGAATGAGCCCCACGAGCAGCGAGTAATTGAGGTCCCTCCGGGCGGGAAGATCAAAGCTGTGGAGAGTCTGGAGCCACAGGAGCAGGTTGGCCAGCGCGACCCTTGGATCAAAGGGGTTCATCATCAGGTTCCTGAAAAAATCATAGAGGCTCACCATCATGAGGCATGAGATAATACCTTTCAGCCACCAGTTTTTCTTTTCCCTCCGTATCCAGCTTACCCAGAATCCCAGCACTGTTCCGCCTGTGACCACCGGGGTAAATGAGGGCCATTCCTCCAGGTAAAGCACCGCCAGGATTCCCGTCATCACCGTGAGAAGGGTGATGACCCTGTAGGGAACCGAATGCTCCGGCCTGGGCCTGAAACGAAGAAGTTTTCTAAAGAGCTTCAGCATGACCTGCACTCCACTGGCTGAGACGTTCTTCAAGATTGTCGCCCTTGTTCACTGACATTACCGGCACCCCGAGGCCGGAAAGCTCCTCGCGGGCTTTCCGGTAGTCTCCCTCCGGAAAAGAGCCGCGGTGAAACGTGAAGCCCTGGAAGAAAACGACCTGGATTTTCGAGCCCGTTCTCAGGACTTTTTTGATGACCTCATAATCAAAAGCTGGCTCTGTCTGCAGCAACAGGATATGGCCGCGCATGGCGCTCCGGGAAAAAACCTCGTCAAGCAGGGCTGAGGAGCTCTTCCTCCCCCTGTTTTCAATCCCGGCAAGAAACTCAAGGGCCTGGAGGCTTCTTGAGTTTTTCAGGACATGGACCTCATCACCCTCTGACGCGGCGAGCATGAGGGGGATCCTCTGGCGGCCTGCACACTCAACAATGCCGGCGGCCACCTTTATCTCGTATTCAAGCGCTGATTCCTTTCCCTCGCCGAGGCTCGACAGCTCGACGGCATCTATGACCACTATGAGGGTGGTGAGCCTCTCCCGGTAAAATTCTTTCACCATGAGCCTGCCGAGCTTTGCGGTGCTCGGCCAGTGGATCGTCCTTGTGCTGTCGCCCGGCTCATATTCCCTTATCCCGAGAAATTCGTGGCTTGTCCCCGCATAAGAGAGGGAAATATGCCACCCTGCCGAGTTTATCGCGGTCATTACCCCGCTCAGCATCTCGATACGGGGGCCGACTGGCAGAATGGAGATCCATCGTGATGAATTGACATGGCGCTCGGCCGGGAAGAATCCGAAGGGGAAGGAGGTGCGGATCCTGATGCCCTCGAGCTTCACGATACCGCGCCGCAGGCAGGTGAGGGAGGTGGAGACACTCGGCGCTTCATCCTTCTCCAGGGTAAGAACAGGGAATGCCTCCCCGGAAGAGGAGAAAAAGAGGGGGTCTAAGGAGTCCTCCCTGAGAGAGATGAGGTTCTTTCTCCTTCCAGATTCATTCTGCACCCTCAGGGTCAAGGTGATAGTCTCTCCCTCGTAGCAGAAGGAAGGAAGCTCCCTCCATACCTTAATACCCTTTATATTGAGCTGAGGAAGCACTGCTCCGAGCAGGAGCACAGAAATAATGAGGGAGACAATAAAGTAAAGCCATCCGGTCTGCGTGCTCCCCGCGGCAATATAGAGAAAGACCGCAATAAAAGCGAGGGTGAGCTCATCGGTATAGCGCACCAGGAAGGAGAAAAACCAGGCGATCTTCTTGAACAGTGCTTTCATCTTACCGGAGGTTGAGCGTGAGGGGAGGCCTCGTGGTCGTCGAGAGCACCACCTGCATGGGCTGGACATTCACCGGGATTTCAAAGACGAGGTAGCCGAAGTTGTTTCCCCCGGGGCGCAGCACCAGGAGCCAGAAATTGCTCAGGCTCTCCTGGTATTCATAGACCTGCCTGCTGCTGTCCACGAGAGCGAACTTTCCCGTATAGATCTGCACCTCGTTGGAAATGTTCTGCTGAGATAAATATATAATAATGAACTTGTTGCCCGACCTGGAAGTGTTCTGCCCCTTGACGGTGGTAACGGTCTCCAGGTTGGTTATCGTCACTTTAAAGACGTCATTCTCTGCTTTTATCGGTATAAAGGGCTCATTCACGCTCTGGATGGGCGTTGCCACCGGGGTATGGGTCGGCGTGGGTGTCTTTACGCCGATGTCTTTTCCAGTAAATATGCTGAGAGCTTTGCTCTGGGGATCCATTTTGATCCGTCCGTTGGTATTTTCTGCCACAGACACCGACGGAACGTAAAGGACGCCCTGTATCTTGATGGCCTTGCCGGTGAGAGGCTTCCCGTTAAAGGTGATTCTTTTCTTCGAAGGATCCCATTCGTAGGAGACGCCAAGGGCATTTGCTATGGCATCGACAGGGAGATACACAAGCCCCTCGACATAAATGGCTTTCTCTTTCAAAGCCTTGCCATTCACCGTGACAGTCACATAGGAAACCTGTGCCGCTGAGGCTCCCCTGCCGCAGCACCACAACAGCACAATGCTCAGGAGTATGACAGCTAATTTCTTATTCAAGGGAATGCCCCTTTCTTGCTTCACTGCCCCTTCATTCCTTTGAGAAGGTCATTGGAATGGGTCACTGCCTTTTCGAGGGCCTTGGTGGGCGTCGCAGTCTGCGATATGGCCTCGTAAATAGCATCGTTGATATAGTTTCTTATGGTTTCCCAGGCAGGGTTTCTTGGCGGCGACTTCGCGTAGTTGATAGACTGGATTCCCACGCTGAAATCGGGGTGGCTCTTGAGAAAAACCTGGTAGTCCGGACGTTTCACCGCCGACTGGCGTACGGGCAGATAGCCGGTGTTGATGGCCCAGAATGCCGTGTTCTCAGGAGCCACAAGGAAGCGCATGAAGCGCCACGAAGCCTCCTTCTTTTCATCACTCTTTGCGAAGATGGCGAGGTTGGTCCCTGCAGACTGATAGGTCCTCTCGCTCCCCTCAGGCACGGAAGCGATGCCGAAGCTGAAGGGACAGTGCTTCATCAGCGGGGCAATCCGCGAGGTGGAATCGATATAAAAAGCCCCTTTCCCCTTGAGGAAGTCATCGTAGGCATTGAAGCTGGGAAGGGCGGTCCTGTCGCTGTTGGTGAGCTGGACCCAGTACTCCAGGTCCTTCACCCCTCTGGCGTTTCCGAAAGTGGCGACGTCGCCTGAGATAAATTCGCCGCCGTAAGCGTAAAGCCAGTGGCCGAACATATCAACTGACGGGGTGTAGATGAAGCCGTAGACCTTGACTTCATCGCCGCTCCTCACGGTGAGCTTCTTCGATGCCTCGCTGAGCTCATCCCAGGTCCTGGGAACCTTGATGGAGTTCTTCTCCAGCATGTCACGGTTATAGTAGAGCACATAGACGCTTTTGTTGAAGGGAATAGTCCACAAGGCGCCGTTAAAAGAGTTGGCTTCCCTGAAAATGGGGAAGAAATCTTCCTTTTCCTTGTCGGTGAGCGGATATTTACCTTTCCTGAACTCTTCGACGGGGGTGATTGCCTTTATCTCGATAAACTGAGTGGCCCAGTTCTCATAGACCTGTGCCAGGTCGGGAGGGGTGTTCTGCGCAACGGCCTGGAGGAGCTTGAGGTAAAGATGGTTATAATCATTTCCCAGTCCTCTCTCATGGGGGCTGAGAGCAGCCACTTCCTGCACGGTGACATCGGGATTCTCTTTCTGAAATTTCTCAATGAGCTTTGCGAGGGCTACCTGCTTTTCTCCCCTCATAGCGTGCCAGAAAACCACCTGCACCGGGTCCTTGCCGAGGGCAGGCGTGGCGCCGGCGAGGACTGAGCAGGCGAGGAATGCGAGAAAAACTATTCCTGCGATGGTGCGAATTGAGCTCGGGAACATACTCTCCTCCTTGTGACGTGACACCTATTTTATATCCTTCTCTGAGATCTCAGCCTTCAGTCCAGCTTCAGGGTGAGGGGCGACTGGTTCATCGCGTGGAGTATCAGCCGCTCAGGCTTCACATAGTCAGGCACCTCGAAAACAAGGTAGCCGTAATTGATGGCGCCTGGCTTGAGTATCACCAGCCAGAAATTGCTGAGCCCCTCCTGGTACTCATAGATCTTGTTGTTTTCATCGGAGAGCGAGAACTTTCCGGTATAAATCTGCACCTGCTCAGAAACATTCTGCTGCGAAATGTAGATCACCACATACTTGCTCCCGGCATTTGGCTTGTAATAATTCTTGATGGAGTTCAGCTGCTCCATATTGGTCACCGTCACGGAAAAAACCTGGTTTCTCGCGTTCTTGGAGACAAAATTGCCTGCCTGGGGAAAAGCGGGCGTGGAGGTGAGCTCCGCAGGCATCTGGGGGTCCTGGATGCTCCCGGGGAACTGGGGGCCTGAAGGCGGGAGCTGAAGCCCCGCGGGCATGGTAGGCGGAGCATTCATGGGATGAATTATGGGAGAATCGGAAGGGTTTTCGTTCCCTGTGCCCGGGTAGGCGCTGGGGGAAGGGAACGTTTTCATATCCTGGGGCATCTGGGCAAGGCCGCTCTTCCCCGGCGTCTCGTACGAATTCCTTGAAGAGCCCTGTTCCAGAGGGATGCTCGTCGTGTTGAGGGGCTGAAGATTCGAGGGTACCTGCTTCCCCTGCGCGTTGTTGGAGAGCACTGCACCCACATTCTCCTCAAGCCTTGTAATCTTTATCGTGGCATTCCTGTTCACCTGCTCGGTCTTGTTCCTGGCCGAAGCCAGGATAGCCTGCTGATTCCCCTGGGAGCCCTGTGCCGGGGCGGGAACGACAGCACCATCCCTGTTTCCCTGAGAACCGGCTGCCGGGGCGGGAACAACGGCGCCAACCCTGTTCCCCTGAGAACCGGCTGATGGAACTGGAACGACGGCGCCAACCCTGTTCCCCGGGGCTCCCGCCTGATATGAGGCGGCAAGGGGACTGTCAGGCACGTCTATAAGGATGCGCTTCTTCCTGCTGTCCCATTTCACCACTGCATTAATAGCCTGGGCCATACTCTCAACGGGAAGATAGAGTATCCCTTCAAGAGCCAGAGGACGGGCATTGACAATCTGGTCATTTATCTTGATGGTGTTGAGCTTCGAGTTCCACTCAAAGGAGAGCTGGAGCTTTGAGGCGAAGGCCTGCACGGGAAGATAGACGATGTTATCGCGCTCGACGGGCGTCACCTGGAACCTTGTGCCATTGAGAAAGACAGAGTAAATATCCTCCTGGCCCCACGCCGGGAGAAGAAGCATTACCCCGATGCTCAAGAAGATCAGAGCCGCAAGAACCCCCCTGTTCATACAATCTCCCTTCTTCCCTGAATACCACCATTTTGACCGTGATATTCCAAAATTTGCCAATTTTGCTCACTCCCGGAAAAACTGGCTGCGGCGGAACGTAAAAGCGGGCGCCCTCACCTTCCCCTGCTCCAGCATCCCGAAAGCCATCGTTACGGCGTTTTCTCTATGTTCCGATTCATTATAATATAAAACAGGAGATGGTGCAATAGACAAAAAGTAAATTTATGGAAGCCTTTTTCCCTCCCGTCTCTCTTTCCCCGGAGCACTGTGAAGAAGGAATAATGAATTATTTGTCAAAAATTATGTGGAACGCCGCGAAGAGCGTCTGTTCGGTATTCCGCCCATGGAACAGCATGGGGAGCACAGTTATGATGACAATTCTCAGTCACATCCAAGGAGTGATAAGGTGAGCAACGAAAAGTTCCCGGCAAAGAACGGCAAAAACTCGGGAACCGATGAAGCCCAGTATCATTATAAGCAGGCTACGAACTACCTGAACTCCAACAACATGGATCAGGCCATCTCGGAGTTCAAGAAAAGCCTCAAGATCAACCCTGACAATTTCCTGGCCCACTACGAGGTGGGCACTATCTATTACCGTCAGGGTGCCATTGATCTTGCCGTGAGGGAATGGCAGGAGGCCCTTTCAATAAATCCCAACTATCACCGCGCCCATTTCAACCTGGGACTTGCATTTGAAAAAATGGGGATGAAGGACAAGGCCGTCACGGAGCTCCAGATAGCCCTCAGAATTGTCCAGAACCTCCATGACAGCAAGGGAGAGCGGAGAATCCAGCAGGAGCTCGAGAGGCTGCAGCGCATTGAAGACTACCAGAAGGCCGTCATTGACGACCCCAATGACGCGGGAGCAAGGCTTTCCCTCGGTCTCGTGTATTTCCGCCAGGGCAAGAACGAGAAGGCCCAGGAAGAGCTGGAAAAGGTCATCAGGCTCGATCCCAGGAACACCGAGGGGCACTTCCATCTTGCCCTCATTTACGGGAAGCTCGGAAAGGTTGACAGCTCCATCGAGGAGCTCAAGAAGACAATCGCCCTCGAGCCCGGGTACGCCCCGGCCTATATCAACCTGGGCGCGCTTTACATCCAGAAGGAACAGTTCCCCGAGGCCGTTGAGAGCTTTGAGAAGGCGGTAAAATATGATCCCAATGATGCATTCTCCCACTACAACCTTGGCCGTGTCTATGCCAGGATGGAGCGCTGGCCCGAAACCATAGATGAGTACAGGAAAGCGATAAGCATCGACCCGAATGATCCTTACACTCATAATAATCTTGGCCTTGCCTACCTGCACCTTAAAGATCTAAATGCCGCCGTAAGAGAATTCATGAGGGCCATCGATCTGGATCCCAATGATTCGCAGATCCATTATAACCTTGGCCTTTCATACAGCCTCGCCGGAAAGCTTTCCAAGGCTCTCCTGGAGTTCGAGACCTCGCTCCATCTGGAGCCCAAGAACCCCGAGGCTTACTACGAGATGGGGAGAATCCATGCCCGCCTGGGCGACTATAATTCCGCCAACAGGGACTTCCAGAAGGCCATTGAGATAAACCCGGAGATGAGCGATGCCCACCTGGAGCTCGGTCAGAGCTTTGCCATACTGGGAAGGCTTGATCTGGCCATCAAGCGCTTTCAGAAAGCTCTCAGCCTGGACCCTGAGAATCCAAGGATCTTCGTGCAATTGGGCCTCACCTACATGTCCCTGGAAAAGTTTGACCTGGCGGTGAACCAGTTCATCAAGGCCACAAACCTCCAGCCCGATGACAGCCAGATATATTACTGGATGGGCAATGCCTGCGTGGCCCTTAAAAAATACGAGGAAGCCATCACCTCATACCGGAAATCACTCTCCATCAACGCGAGAAACCACTTTGTGCACCGCGCCCTTGGCGATGTCTATGCCAGGATCAAGGACTGGGACAGCGCCATCATAGCCCTGAGAGAATCCATCTCCATCAAGCCCACCGACAGGGCCTATTTCGAGCTGGGACGGGTCTTCGAAGGCAAGATCTTCTGGGACCTTGCAGAGAGCGCCTACAGGAGGTGCATAGAGTACAACCACTACTGGGATGAGCCTTTCTTCAGGAGAGGGCTGGCACTCCGCGAGCAGAGCAGGTATGAAGAGGCCCGCGATTCATTCCTGGGAGCCCTCAGGCTTGACTCGGAGAATGCCGAATATAATTTCTACGCGGCCCTCTGCTATCTCGCCACGGACAACATGGAAAAGGGGATCGAGCTTCTCCTTGCCGCCGTGGCAAAGAGCCCGAAAAATGTGACCTACATCCAGGAGCTCTCGTCGGCATACCGCCGTGCAGGGGACATCAAGAGGGGAGTCGAGCAGCTTCAGCGCGCCATATCAATCGCCCCGCAGCATTACCAGCTTCACCATCAGCTGGGGCTCATATATTTCGAGAACCAGCAGTACACGGAAGCTATCGAGGAGCTTCAGACCTCGCTGAAATACGATCCTCAGAATGCCTTTACCCATTACCACATAGGGAAATCGTACCTCGTGCTTGGTGACTCAGAGAAAGCCGTGGATTTCCTTGAGAGCGCAATCCTGATAAACAGCGAGGAATGGAAATTCCACAGGGATTTCGGCCAGGCCCTCGAGGATCGCAAGGAGCTTTCACGGGCCTCCAAGGCCTATTACAGGGTTCTTGAGCTCGATCCCCCCGGGGACGAGAAGGCCAGGGTCTATTACCGGCTTGCCAGGATCCTCACCCACCTCGGAAGGCTCAGGGATGCCATTGATGCATTCAACGAAGCCAAAAAGCTCGATTCCCATGAGCCCGATATCCCCTATTATCTCGGCCTTATTCACATTGAGATGGGAAACTGGACCGCCGCGGAAAATGAGCTCAAGAAGGCCCTCCTGGTCTATGAGGACGCCGACCTCCATTTCCAGATGGGAAGATTTCTTTACAACCAGGGGAAATGGGAGCTCGCTCTGCAGGAGTTCGAGGAGGCCCTCAATCTTGAGCCCCAGAGAATCGAGATAAAGCTGCTGAGGGCCCAGTGCATGATCCGCCTTGGTGAGCTTGATGATGCCCAGCAGGAGCTGCTGGCCATCGTGGAAAGAATTCCTCATTACTACGAGGCCCTCATAGAGCTCGGCGATGTCTACCGCCTCAAAAGGGACACCGATCTTTCCATAGAGCAGTATCAGAAGGCTCTCACCATCAACTCAAGCGACCTTGACCTCCTTGAAAAAGTGGGGAATGCCTATATTGAGAGGGGAGACACGGAGCTGGCCATCAGGACTTTCGAGGCAGCGCTTGCCATCGGCCAGAACCCCACCCTCTTCACCCTTCTTGGCGATGCGCTCCAGAAGAAGGGGAAATGGGACGCCGCAATCTCCAATTACCGCCAGGCCCTCACCCTTGAGCCCGCCTTCGCTTCAGCCCTCATGGGCATGGGCAATGTGCTGCTGAGAAGGGGGAAAACCGATGAGGCCCTTGACTACTTTGTCAAGGCGAGCTCCTATGCGCCTGCATGGTCCAAGCCATACAGCAGCGTCGGCTTTCTCTACATCCAGAAGGGAAATCTGGATGAGGCCGTCACGGCTTACCAGAAAGCCATCGAGCTCGACCCCCATGATGACCAGAACTTCAGCAAGCTGGGACTCCTCTGCCTGCAGCAGCAGAAATCCGATGAAGCCATCAAGTACCTGAAAAAGGCAATCTCGATAAATCCTGACAATTTCGAGGCCCACAGCCATCTCGGAATCGCATTCTCCGCAATCAACAAGCTTGACCAGGCCATCAACGAGTACCAGAAGGCCATCATGCTCAATCCCAGGGACCCCAAGACATTCTTCAACCTTGGCGTGGCCTATACAAAAGCAGGCATGCTCGACGAGACAATTGAGGCTTACCTCAAGACACTGGAGGTTGATCCGCAGGACCTCTCGGCCCATTTCAACCTCTCGCTTGTGTACAAGAGGAAGAAGATGCTGAAGGAATGCGTAAGGCATCTTGAGACAGCCTACCAGATAGCGACGAAGACCAACAATGAAAAACTGAAAAAGAGCATACAGAGAGAGCTGGAAAAGGCGAAATCAGCATAGTGCCGGGGCGCTTTTCACCAGAGATGTGGCATAGGAAAGAGGACACCTCCTGCCGGTATTTACAAGAATCGAGGTGATGTGAAATGGAGCTTAGCAGGCTGAGACTTCCCATAAAGATAGAACCTCAGGATGAACAGGCCGTGCTCCTTGAGCTCAGGAAGAATTTTCCCTTCGTGATCGGCTTTGCGAAGAACAAGGTCCGAGAGAGCCTGGGACTTGAAAGGATCGAGTCCGAAGGAGAGCCCTGCGGCGAGCTCTTCTGCTCTGAGAGCGGCATAATCTTTTATCTCTTCATTCCCCGGGACAGGACTTTTGTCGAGTGCGGCTGCCTGACGGCTGACAACGAGGGAGTGAACCTCTTCAACGGCTTTAAAAACATCATAAGGAACACGCTCCTCCCGGGAAGAAAGGAGGACGAGAGCCTCTGGGAGCCATACAGACCAGTGAATGAAAACTTCACGACCCTGAAAACCGACGCGATGAGCCTCGTGCCCTCCTCGCAGGACATCACGGCCGTCGAAGCCCTCCAGGATGAGCCCGTCAGGCGCCTCCTCAAGGACATGGAAAAGAGCCAGAACTGCTTTCTTGAGGAGCTTGAGAAGTCCTGGGAAAAGGATGAGCTCACTGAATACATTGAAATGCTCGTCGGCCTGGGCCTCGTGAACAGGGAATTCTACGTCTACTGCAGGGACACCAACAGGCAGATCAGCCGTGTGCTGCAGTTTTCCGCCATCCAGGAGGCCTCCTCGAGGGGCTTGAAATGCCCTCACTGCGCCAGGATACTCTCAGATGAGAGAATCGACCAGAAGCTTTTTGTCACAGCCTTCGGAAAACGCATGACAAAGCCGAATTTCTGGCTCGCCCTCCATGTGCTTCAGCTCTTCTCCGAGCTTCACGTGGATACTGAAAACATCCTGGTAAAGGAAGAGAAGGATTTCAGGGTCATGGACATCCTGGTGAACCAGGAGCAGCATCTCATATTCCTGGAGGTAAAGGACTCACCGGCCACCATCGATGAAGTATTCCTCTTTCACTCAAGGATAAGCTATTACCGCCCGGATCTCTCGGTCCTCATCACCGCTTCCCCCCTGCCGCGCGAGGCGAAGCTCTATCTCAAAAAGCACAGCGACCTTCCCATCGTGGTGCTGGAGGGCACGGAAAAGCTCAAGGAGAGACTGAGTGCGATTCTCCAGAGGACAAAAGCAGACTATCTCAGGGATGTGATCGCCTCCATGGAGTGCTCCACATGCCTTAACATTGAAAAGCTCATCTCCCACCATTTCATTGACAAGGAGCTCAGTGACCTCAAGAAAAAGCTTTTCGGGGAAGAGGCACAGGAGGAGGCCGCACCGCCGCTTCCCCCTTCAGCGCCCCTGCCGCCGGAGCCGGTGATCTTCAAGGAAGAGCAGCAGCAGCAGGAAGAACCAGTAGAGGAGGATGAGCTCCTTATCGAGGAAGTCATCCCGATAAGCACGAGCAACCCCTTTATCGCCATTGAAGAGGAGCGCGCCGACAGCAGCGCCTCCCATGTCCTTATCGATGAGTTCCAGGCAGAAGAAAACGGCCTCTCTCTTGAAGAGGAGACAAAGCCCTATGATGAGGGCAGCCTGGAAGCCCTCGAGGCGGGAGAGGAAAAGGCCTCGGTGCAGCCTGCCGAGCAGGACCAGTTTGCCGGCGAGGGCTTCCTTGAAGAGCAGATGGAAGTTGAGTTCCAGACCGATATACAGCGCGCCGGTGAGATCCCCCAGGAGGAGCTCCTCGCCGACGAATCGAGGGAGCAGGTCGTCGAGCGCGCCATAGCCGCCATAGAAGAATCGGGCCTGGAAGGACGCGCCGCCGAGATCCAGGATGTCTTGAACGAGTTTCTCACCCAGAACGGCACCATTCCTGTCCTGGCCAGCAGTGAAGGCCTCGTCATCCTGTCCCCGGAAGGGAACGAGAGCACTGTGGAGCTGGTGGCGGCACTTTCTTCGGAAATCGCGAGAAGCATCACGTCATCCTTTACCGATGCCCGGTTTGACGCGCCAAAATCAATATACGTGAGCCAGAAAAAAGGGCTCCTTTTCCTTTTCCCCCTCCAGGAGATGGTGCTGGCCCTCGTGGAGCCCCTCAAGGAGAGCAGCAGCGAGGAAGACCTGGGGCAGCTCCAGGGCGCCACGGAGCTGAGAGATACTATCATGAAAAAGGTCCTGGAGGACCTCGGCAGGATAGACGGCGTGATAGGCAGCCTGGTCGTATCGAGGGACGGGCTTCCCATAGATTTTATCTTCAGCGACGACAGGGATATCGACCTTCTCAGCAGCGTGTGCAGCCAGGTGTTTCTTGACAATGAAAAACATCTTGCCCGCTTCGAGCAGGGAGGCGTGAAGCAGCTCTGCGTCACGACGGACGAGGCCCTTTACTCCCTCATCCCCCTTGACGGTGAAGGAATATTCATATCGGTCCTCAGCCCGCAGGTGCCCAAGGAAGTCTGGAAAGCCAGGCTTTCCAGCTCCGCGATGATGATAACCTCGGTGTTTGTATGACATAAAAAATAGAGAGGCGGCCCATAGAGCTGCGCAGGGAGAGCAAGGTGCCTGAGCACAGGCAAGACAAGAGAGGAGACAACAATGGAAGAGATACTGGCAAACCTGGCACAGGTGAACGGGATACAGGGAGCACTCCTCATAGGCAAGGACGGCCTTGTCATTGCTTATGCAGGTGACATCCCCACAGATGCCGACTTCATCGGTGCCACCATATGCGAATTTTACGGCTCGGCTGAAAACATCGTGCAGGAGAAATTCGAGATCGGAAAACTTGGAAGAGTGACTGTCGAAGCTGATTCTGCACGATACTATCTTGAAAACATCAACAATGACACCTTCCTCGTGACTATAGGCACCCCTGTGGCAAACCTGGGGCTCATAAGGCTCGAAATCAAGGCTGCGGCCGAGAACCTGAGGGCAGTCCTCTGATGGTGAAAAGCAGGATACTCATTGCCGAGGCCAACCCAAAGATTCTCGCAGTCATTGAATCAAGCCTCGACTCCCCGGAATACGAGCTCGAAATCGCCAGGGATGGCGTCACGGTAATGAAGTCTCTGCAGAAAAGATATCCTGATCTTGTCATAATGGACCTGCTCCTGCCCAAGCTTGACGGGAGGCAGATCCTCAACATTCTGAACACCCAGCAGCACCTCACTCCCGTCATCATAATCTCGTCGTCAGAAATCTCCCCGGTGGAGCATGATATTTACCCTGTGGTCGAAGGATATTTCACGAAGCCCTTCATCCCCCTTTACCTGAAAGAGAAAGTGAAGAGCATTCTCTCCCGCACCCCGGGAAGCCATGAAAAACTCCCGGAAAAGATCAAGAATGTCCTCTTTTTCAGCGCTGAAGGCCCCGCCAGGGATTTCCTGTCAATGCTCATCAGGAACTGGCATTTCAAGCTGGTCGGGATCTGTGTGAGCCCTGATGACAAGGACACCCAGGCCCTTGCAGGCGACATGGGCATAGCGCAAGCAGGCTCCCTGCAGGAGCTGATGGATATTGAGGGCGCCGACATTCTCCTTTATTCCGCCGGGGATCTGGACGAGAAATTCCTGAAAAAAGCCGGCGAGAAGGGCATTGAAATAATCCAGGGGAGATGCCTTGCCATGCTCCAGAGCCTCCTTCATGAGAAGGAGGTTGTCCAGAAAAGGGAAAGAGCCGTCGTGAGGGAATTCGATGAGAAGGTGAGGGAGTTCGCCATTCTCACCGATCTCTCAGGCATCGTTACCTCCACCTTTGAGATAGAGTCCCTCCAGCAGAAGATCATTCAGCTCTGCCTCAGGGTCCTTGACGCCGCGGCGGGCGCCATCATCATGTATGACGACAGGATAAAGAAGTTCACCGTCTCTTCGTCGTGGGGCCTCTCTGACCGCTTCATCGCCAAGGTGCAGCTCTCGCTTTCGGACACCCTTATCGAGGATTTCATCACCATACGGAAGGAGATGGCCATCCCGAACCTCGAGGGAATGACGTCATCGGTGCTCCTCTCGCAGGCGTCACGCGACGGGATGAAGAGCATGGCCGCTTTTCCCCTGCTGGCGAAAGAAAAGCTTATCGGGATTCTGTGCCTCTTCTCCGACAAGACGCACAAGCTCACCGAGAAGGAGAAGTCGCTCTTTCTCACCCTCTCAGGGCAGATAGCCATCTCCATAGAAAATGCCCAGCTCTACAGGAGCGCGCGGGAAAAGCAGACCCTTGTGGAGCATCTCCTCTCAAAGGTGATCGTGGCGCAGGAGGAGGAGAGGAAGCGCATCGCAGGGGAGATCCATGACGGCATAGCCCAGAGCATGGTGGGCATACTCACCAAGATACAGACCTCCCAGTCCCTCCTCGCAGTGAAGCCCGAGTCGGTGGCCGGCGAGCTCGAGGAGCTCAGAAGGATCGTGGCGGAATCGGTCAAGGAGATCCGCCATATCATCTTCAATCTGAGGCCCTCATCTCTTGATGACCTGGGGCTCGTGCCTTCCATCGAGAACCTGATAAAACGCATTGAAAAGGAGAGCAGCATCTCCATAATGCTCATAGTAAACGAGCGCGAGAAGCGTCTTCCGCCCATGTATGAAACCCTTGCCTTCCGCATCGTCCAGGAGGCTCTGATCAACGTGAGGAAGCACTCCCATGCCCAGAAGGCCTGGGTGGAGATTTACTTCGAGCCTGCCTTTCTCTCCATCAAGATCGTGGACAACGGGAAAGGCTTCCGGTGGGAGAAGGTACATCAGAAATTCACGACGGGCGATTCTTTCGGCCTCCAGACAATGAAGGAGAGAGCCTCCCTCGTGGGAGGCACCCTTGATATCATCTCCGATGAGGCGAAAGGCACGACGGTGAGCGCGGGGATACCCATGGAAAGGAGCCTCCAGCCTTCGGAGTAGGCTTAAGCTGAGCAGCCTGCCGGAGAGAACGGGCTTGAAGCAGGGCCTGAGTGGTGAAAATACCGTGCAGGCTTTTATGGGAAAAGGGCGAATCTGGAAAGTATCGAACCCATGAGGAGGACTTACTGCAGTGGAAAAACAAGACGAGCTGGAAAAAATCAAAATCCTCATAGTGGATGACCACACCCTCGTGAGAGAAGGCTTTGCCAAGATGCTCGAGCTGGAGTCCTCCTTCAATGTGGTGGGCCAGGCAAGCTCCGCCAGGGACGCCCTGGAGAAAACAAAATCCCTCAGGCCCGAGATCGTGCTGATGGACATCAAGCTCCCCGGGATCAACGGCATCGAGGCCACCAAGATGATTAAGAAGGAACATCCCGACGTGGAGGTCATCATCCTCTCCATGTACGACGAGGAAGAGTACGTGATGGAGTCCGTGAAAGCGGGGGCCACCGGCTACGTGCTGAAGGACATATCCCAGGATGAGCTTTTCTCCGCCATCAAGGTGGTCCATTCCGGAGGCTCCCTCATCCAGCCGGGCCTTGCGCGGAAGGTCCTCAAGGAGTTCGCCCACATGGCCAAGGAAGTCCCCGCCCCGGGCAAGACCTCGCCCATCAAGGAGCTGAGCGACAGGGAGATTGAAGTGCTCCAGTGCGTCTCCGAGGGGAAGTCAAACAAGGAGATTGCCGAGCAGCTCACCATCAGCGAGAAGACCGTCAAGGCACACCTTCGCACCATTTTCAGGAAGCTTGACGTGAACGACAGGGCCCAGGCCGTGGCAGAAGCGATGAGGAAGGGGCTTGTGGATTAGGAAAAGTGCGGTGAGCACCGCTTCCCTCCGCTGGCATTACCCAGGTCAGGTATTGAGGGTCGTTGACTGGTTGCCGTCACCCTTTCAGCAGGATACAACCTGCTCCCCTAGCGGTATCCCCTATTATAGCACAAATTTTTTTTTTGTAAATGGGGAAAAGTATCGTATTGCCAGAGGCCATTCTCCCGGCTGTTGAGAACCCTGTGGTGTATCGGGAGTCCAGGGGAATTCTCCCGGCCGGCAGGATTTGTCTGCGGTGCGAATGCCAGTGTAGTGACAAATCCAAATGCCGGCTGAGGAGGAGAATGTCCCCTGGCCTCATGGCACCTCAGTTTCACAGGGATTTCAGGCGCTAAAGGATTCTCCTGTCGCGGGGGAATATGAAAGTGAGATTGTGAGGCGCCGTTCCCCTGATGACGAGGTGGCCCTCGTGGAGGCACCGCAGATGGTGAGCCATGCAGAGGGTGGTGAGATTGCCCTCGGTATCGGGGCCGCCCTGGGAGCGGTACCTGATATGATGGCCGTGGAGGTTGCGCCGGCACCGGCAGCCGGGAGCCTGGCACTGGTAGCCGTCGCGGGCAAGGATGCGGCTGTGGAGGTCCCTTTTTTCTGGTTTGTCCCAGGCGGCAAGGAAGGTGTCAAGGAGTACCTCGATGAAGAGGGGGAGCACCTCTACGCCCTCGGCGGCTTCTCCCGGCCTGCCGGCTTTCCAGAGCCTTACCGCGTGGTTCCAGAGGGGGACGAGATCCTTTTTGAGGAAGAAGCGGATGAGGGTGCCCCTGTCCGGAGGGTTTGACCCGAAGGTCCCTTCTTTTGGGATCTCTCCCGAGAGGATGGAGAGAATATCAGGGAGCTCAGGGTGCTCACCGCCCGCGGTGACCTCCCAGATGACGGCGGGGTTCTCCCCCTGCCGGAAACCTGCATCTCCTTCCATGGTTTTTTCGTGTGCACAAAGTTGGACGGCGGCGACTGAAGCCTTATCAGCATTGGATTCTGAGCATTCAGAACCAGCAACGGCTGCCCTCTTGACGGACCTCCCCGTGACGGCCATCTCGAAGGCCTCGGGCTCTATGTCCCACTTTTTGTGGACCGACCTCTTCGCGAAGCGGAGGAACCCCTCGACCGAAGCCATGAGGGTGGCGACGGGCACCTCCTGGGCGTAGGAGAGCCACGCCCCCTGGACACGGGTCCCCTCAATGAATACCTTGGAGAGCAGGCGTGCCTGCTCAGGAGTGAGCTTCCCCTCCAGGACCAGGTCCAGCATCTCAGGATACTCCAGATAGCTCCTTTCCTGTTTGATGAGAGAATACGCGGTGCTGCGGGACATTCCCAGGCGCTCCCTGGTATAGTGCCCCAGGGAGAGAAAGAGCATGTCCCTGTAAAGCCCGAAATTGTTGAGGGTCCGCAGGAGCCTCCCCTGGTAGAAGGAGAGGGAGTGGCGCAGCGTCGCCATCTTCCGGAGGCGGGCGACCGTCTCGAAGGGATCGACCTGGGGGCGCACCAGGATCCCGTCCGGGGTGACGGCGGTATCGGCGTCGGGCCTGTGGCTCGCGGGAGCCTGAAACTCCCGGGGAAGCTCCACCATGACGGGCTTCCAGGGTAAAAACTCCCAAAGATGAGAGACCTCTTCGAGGTCCTTGTGGACCTGGCGGGCAAGCTCCTTTTCCTTCTCGCCAAAAGAAGCCTCGTCATCGAGGGAAGCGATTGCCCCTGCCATGGCGCCGAGGAGAAGGGCTTTCTTCTCTATAGCGGGATCGGCGCCTCTTGCCCCGGTGCCGGAAGCATCAGGGCCAGTGCTGCAGGGAGCCCCGTCGCCGCGAGTGGTGCGTGCGTATTGGGAGGAATAACGGCCCTGGGAGCCATTCCCCTGCAAGCGGCAGAGAGAAGCTCCATTGGCCTCCTGAGCCTCAGGCCCCTGTGCATCCATGCTCAGGCTCCCGATACCTTCGAGCGGTGCCGAAGCGATGAACTCCCCGAGAAGGGCCTCCACGAAAACATCAGAAGGGAGCTCCGCCTCCTCCATCCTGCGAAAGACCTCGAGGGCCCTGTCCCATTTCGCGGCAACGGAAAAAGGAACCCGCGCGCTTACCGCGAGGCTCCCTTCGGAGTCTTCATCGTCATCGCCGGCGACGAATGCGTTGATGCCGCTGCTGCAGGGGTCCCCGGCACCCGACTTGAATTTCTTCACCTCCTCTTCAAGTTCTCTCACCGTGAGCGACATGGCCTTTGCAAGCCACTCCGCCTCGGTCTCAGGCATCACGACCTGGAGCATATGCCGCAGCGCGCTTTTGCGGAGCTTCCCGCTCTCAAGAGCCTCCCTGATAAGGGGGAACCTCTCGATATCCCGGGCATTCCGCATCAGCTCATAGCCGCTCCTGGACGAAATCCCCAGTTCCTCCCTCACAAAATCGGAAACCCGCACATAGCCGAGCTTCTCGAGCTTCCCGTTGAGGGAGAGGAGAGCCTCCCCTATCAGGAGATCGAGCTTATTGGCGGCTTGAGAGAGGCACCAGAGATTCCAGTCCAGGACCTCCCCTGTGAGATCGCGAAAGATATGGCGACAGTTCGAGCGCGAGAGCACCTCGTCGGCGCCGTACGTGACCAGCGGGAGGCCGGGGCTGGCCTGGAAGACCTGTCCGCCTTTCATGACGGCCTCGTAGCCGGGATACTCGCGGATCACCGAGGGAGATGCCTTCCCGGCCAGGGTGGCCTGAGCGGCCTCCCGGTGCGGGACCTCCCCGAGGTGAGCGCCTGCCAGGGTATTCACGATACTACTCCTTTCGTAAGTTTATTTTTTAGATACTTTTGTATCTTTTTATTATATTATAAACTATAAAGCTCATATTGTCAAAATGCTATAAGCCTAATAAGCTTGTGGTTATAAGGATATATGGCCTTTGAAAAATGGGCGCAGAAGCCTCAAAAGGACGGTTTCTGCGATTTTTCAGCTCTTTGCCCGCGGAAACGCATCCAGCGCAGAGAAAGGGCCTTCTCCGTGAATGCGGAGGGGGAATCGGGTAAAGAGGGGGGGGGTGAATGAAGACTTCAAAAAAATATTTTCGAACCTTCATACCCTTTCAAGAACGACGGTCAGAGCGCCTGATTCCCTTTATTCATGAGCTCCGCTTGATTTAAGGATATCTGCAATCGAAGCGGCATTCTTCTTCATGGCCCTCTTGAGAGGCGTGATTCCCTCCTTGTCGGGCAGGTTGACATCTGCCCCCCTGGAGATGAGAAGCTTGACAATTCTTGCCTGAGCATACTCGACGGCGCTTCTTAAGGGGGTCCAGCCGTCATCGGCCTGGGCATTTATCGCCGCGCCCTTTTCAATCAAAAAGAGCACCACGTCATCCCTGTCTTTTGCAGAAGCCACCATCAGGGCTGTCGCGCCGTCATTTTTCCTGTCATTGACGGCGCCGCCTCTGGATACAAGATATTTCACCAGCTCAAGAAAGCCCTCCTGGGCAGAAATCATAAGCGCAGTATATCCTGAGTCATCTCTAGCAGTGATGTCGGCGCCTTTCTCCACGAGAGGCTTCATCAGGCGGATCTTGCCATTCCACGCCGCAAGATGGAGAGGGGTATTTCCTTTTTCCCCCTTCACATTCACCCTGGCATTGTGCTCGAGAAGATAGCTCTCCATTGCATCGTTTCCCAGGATCAGTGCTCCGTGAAGAGCAGTGGTCCCGAATTTATCAGCGCTGTTAATATCTGCCCCTTTCGAGAGAAGATAATCCGCGCATTTCTTTTTGGAATGCGCGACTGCCAGTGAAAAGGGGGTAATATTGTTATTGTCCTTTGCATTTATGTCAGCCCCGCTGGACACCAGGAACTCAACGATTTCAATGGAGTCCTGGGGCTTGGTAAGAGCCCAGTGGAGCGGCGTCCACCCGCTGTACTGTTCTTTGAAGCTTGCGAGCCCCTTGTTTTTCTCCAGAAACGCCTTCACCTTATCCGCTTCGCCCCTTGATGCCGCGAGGCACAGCTCGTCACCTTCGGAGCGCTGATAAGCCGCCTTCTGCGAGGCGCCCGAGAGCGCTTTCTCCGCTTCCTTGTTGTTATATTGCTTCGCAATGTTCAGGGGAGTCAGCCCGTAACTGTCCTTCTCTCCATTATGAGCGCCTCGCACGAGAAGGAACTCTATCAGGGAGGCGTTTCCCTTCATTGCGGCATAGTGCAGGGGCGTCCTTGAGAGGTCGTCCTTGAAATTGATATAGGCGGGGTTTTGATTGAGCAGCTTCCTCACCTCTTCGAGATTAGCCTGCTTCAGGGCGGTGACGAAGGGAGGCTCCACGTAGGTGCTTTTGGCGGAGGTGGTCTTGCCCTGAGCGGCATTATTCCCTCCCCCGGTCTGGTTTTTCTCCCATCTCTGCCACATCCACTTGTCGTAATCAAGATTCTGCGCCAGGACGCTTCCCGCGAGGATGCCGAGAAGAAGGATAAAAGCAATCGGGATGATGAATGACTTCATACCCACCTCCAGCCTCTTGATGGATAATAATATTCTCTCTCACCGCACAAGAACCTTCGCCGGACCGTTGAGCCTGACCGCATTGAGGGGATTTGCGCCGGGAGGGCTCATGGAACGACCCGCGTCATGGAATGAAGATTTTTCCCGAAGGTATTGAATTTTCCAGGGTCATATGGTATAATCCCAAAAGATAGTTCAGCACGCTCCAGCGTAGCTCAATGGCAGAGCATCCGGCTGTTAACCGGAATGTTGTAGGTTCGAGTCCTACCGCTGGAGCCAGTTTATATACTGCCGCAAAGAGCCGCGCATGCGGTTTTTTTCATGGCGCACCCAAAACGCAACAAAAAGTGCATAATTTTATTCGATTGTTGGATTAGCGCCCGTCAAGTAAGGCCATGGGCCATTCTCCGGGGCAGCAGGTTCTGCCTGTGTTCCGGTGCACCCATAGGGACAGAACCAAACGCTGCCTGATCGGAGAATGTCCCCCTGTCCTCTTGCCTTGAAGTGCCTAAGAACATTTGTCGCCAATCATAATGACAATAGATCCAGATATAGCTATGAACTGCTTTATGCACCGTGTTTACCACGGTGGAATTCGGACTGCAAGGGCGTCGGGCATTATCGCCAAGATCGCCAACTAATCGCCAACTAATCGCCAAGATCGCCAACCTGTTTCAGGATATAATGGCTTTTTCTCCCGCTTCCGACCTGGACAATGAGGCTCCTGTGCATAAGATCCTTCAGGTCGAGAAGTGCTCCTTCATCAGAGAGGCCTGTTATCTTCCGATATTCCCTGTTCGTTTTGCTTACCTGCTCAGCCATGTGCTTTTTCGCCTTACCTGTCACTCATGGAGTCCGTGGATCGCGAGATGCTCTTCTGTCATAATCCAATTTCATCCATTGCCCAGGCGCTCTCTCACTATATTGAAAAGGAGATCTGCCTGAAATTCCTGAACCTATCTCCTCAGGTGGCTAAATGGTTACAAAAAATGAAAAAATCGCAATAGAGAGAATTATTTTTTCAGTTCCTTTAAAGAGCCTTTTCCTGAACGCAGGAGAATAACTTCTAATGACGAAATCTCCGTCTGAAGCAAATAATAAAACTCAATGTACAGGGCTCCTGTTACATCTTTCCATAAACCTGAATAATCGATTACCTATAAAACGCACCAGATCCTATGCTCTGGGTTAAGCTGCATCTGCCGACAGACATTATTAACAGCTATACTTAATACTTCAATAAGAGGAGATTAAAATCAATAAATGAAAATTCTTTTGATTTATCCTCGCCTGAACTATCCGGCAAAAGCAGTGGTAACGCCGCCGCTTGGCATTCTTTATATTGCCTCTGTTTTAAAAAATGAAGGATTTGATGTAGACTTTCTGGATCTCACAAACTACAGTGAAATGCCTGATATTGAGCCATTTCTTAAAGATGTGAGAATCGTGGGGATGTCAGTGCCTTCTGCATTGGCACAGAAAGCTTTTGAGATTGCAGAAAAAGTAAAAAGGCATGGGATTTTCCTTGTGGCAGGAGGACCTCATGCCACTGCGCTCCCGGAACAAACACTGAAATCAGGTTTTGACGCTGTGGTTATTGGTGAAGGTGAGAAAACCATAGTTGAACTTGTAAGAGCCTTTGAAAAAGGACAGGATCTTATAAACATAAAAGGGATAGCCTTTATAAAAGACGGAAAATTCGTAGTGACAGAATCAAGACCATATATTGAAAATCTTGATGAATTGCCTGAACCGGCGCGGGAGCTTGTTGACTGGCCGCTTTATTACAGCCGATCTGTGTACTATGACTCTATTATTGCAAGCAGAGGCTGTCCTTACCGATGCTTTTTCTGCAAACCAATGCAGGATAAGCTTTTTGGCAAAAAAATACGGTATCGCTCACAAAAATCTGTTTTCAAGGAGATAAGCTCTTATAAAAAGATATGGGAGCGTTACAGTCCGCTTGCAAAAGTACCCGGAATGAAATTTCTTTTTGGGTTTTCGGATGATATGTTTCTTTCAAAGCATTCCTGGGTGGATAACTTCTGTAATGAGATATTGATTCAGGGAGTTGATTTCTGGTGGGGATGCAACGCTCGTATTGATGCTATCAGGGAGGAGCAGTTAAGGCGCATGATTGATGCGGGATGCAAAATGATTTGCTTAGGCGTTGAGAGCGGATCGCAGAAAACGCTTGACTTTCTCAGAAAGGATCTGTCAGTTTCAGACATATGTAAAGCCTTGCAGATCTGCAATAAGCTGGGTATAATCACGAATACGAATATTATTATAGGTTCGCCTGAAGAAACGAGAGAGGATCTTGAAGCCACCTACCACCTGCTGAAAGAGAACCGCCCCACTACGTGCCTTGTGTCAAGAGCCACGGCGCTTCCGGGTGCATATCTTTATGAATATGCAAAGGAAAAAGGATTGTTACAGAACGAGGTTTTTGATGAGAGATTTGATTATTTTTATACCAGGAGACCTCTTAAGCTTAAGTATCTCACTGAAGATGACCTTGATGAATATGAGCATAAAATAAGCAGTCTGTTCTCCAACAACGTAAACATGCATTTTTAACGGGGTGAAGAATGATGCAGGTGACTCATACCCCCGCCTACGGACAGTTCTATCTGCAGGATCCCGTGCACTATGACGAGATGGCAACCGCCCGTTTTACAGAGAGGGATTTCAGCAGAAGATTTCACTGCGGCCAGGGTATAGTGAGCATTTTCGTCATCAGCGAATTCTCGCCCATATCAGTTGAGGTGGAGCTCCTTCCGGGGCCGCCGGAACACCTTTTCACCCCTGGATGGGACAGGATCATCGAATGCACCGTCAGCATCAAATCCTCATCCTTCGTCCTGGCCGGATGTCCCGATGGACCCCATTATGGCAGATTCGGCGAGATCCCCTGCACCCCCGGTGAGTATGCCGCCAGAGTATTCTACGGGGGGCAGACGGCTTTTCACCACGATGGAAGCACAGGCGATTTCTACCGTATCGAGCTTTGGAGAAGTGAGCCTTTCGAGGCGCGTGAGATTTTTCCGGGGCCTTCGAAGCTGACATGAAAACCTCCCTGGCTCCGCTGCCCCTGGTCCAAAATTATCCAAGGCCGGCGGAAGAGGAGAATGCCCCCCGTAGCGCCGGGCGTCTCCTACGGCACCTCTTTCCTGATGTTCAGGGAGATGCCGCCGATGCTGACCTTCTGCTCATCGACGACTATCCTGGTGGCCTCTTCCTGCCCGGCGGCGTTCTGCTGCTCCTGGACCTTTTTCTCGAGCTTCTCTTTCGCGGAGGTCTTCTTTTCAGGATTAAGGGCGTAGAGCTTATCCTGGGTTCCTATGAATATGGTGCCGTCCTTCGCCACCAGGGGGCGGATCGTAAGAAAATTGTCGTCGCCGGTCTTCAGGACGTGCTTCTGCCTCCCCGTCTCGTAGTCGAGCACGTATATGTTCCCGTTGCCGCAGGCGGTGTAAATGTCTCCGCCGGGGCCGAAGGATGACGAAAAGTAGTTGTGGTCTCCCACCTCGAAGGACCATTTAGGGCCCGCCTCGGCGCGGCCCGTGTAACGCTCGATGCCCATGATCCTGTTCAGCGATTCGATGATGACCCTGCCGTCAGGGCCCACGAGGGGATGGAGGGGGTTGTTGGAATAAGAGGTGTATTTCCAGAAGATCTTTCCTGTTTCCCTGTCAAGGGAGTACAGGGTGCCGGGACCACCAATGTAGAGCGAGCCTCCCGGCGAGGTCACCGGCGGGAAGAGGCGGTTCTCAGCGCCCTTCCTGAAGGTCTTCAGCTTCTTGCCGCTGGCTGCGTTGAGGGAGAAGACTCTTCCCCTCTCGCAGGCGACATAGACTTTCCCGTCCGCCCCGACGGCAGGCTCGGTGAGCTGCTGCACGTCATCCTTCCTGAACTCCCATTTTTTTTCTCCCGTGGTGCTGTCGAGGGCGAAGAGATTATTCTGCCCCTTCACGTAAAGGGTGCCGTCTGCCGAGAGCACGGGGGTGCTCTCGTAGATTGAGCCCGTGCGGAACTCCCATTTCCTTGCCCCGTCTTTCCCGTCAAGGGCCGTGATGTGCCCGTCTTTCGAGGCAAAAATCACGGAGCCGTCACTGCCGGGGAGAGGCGACGATTCAAAAGCCTCGCCTGTGTCAAAATGCCATTTCTCCTTTCCCGTGGCGCTGTCGATGGCGCAGAGGCGGTTGTTGCCGCCCGCCGTGTAGAGCGTGCCATCAGGTCCCAGGGCAGGCGGGTATTTCATCCCGCCCTCAAGTGGCGCTTCCCACACCATGTGGTCCGGCTGCGGGCGCGTCTTCTGCATCAGGAGCTGCGCGGCGAGCCTCGCGTCCACGGCGGGCGCCTCTTCCTTCCCTGATGGGGTGAAGCAGTCCTGCGGCTGCGCGGCATTCTCATTTCCGGCCCGGGCAGCACTCTTTTCAAAGTGGAAGCGAGCTGTTGAGGGAGATATGTGATCGGCTTTCATAGGGGGCTCCTCTCGCTTGTTTCCTGTTGCAATAGATTATAACATAATAATTTGCTGCTGCATAGCGAGTCCGGCCCGCTTATTTCGAGCCGGTGAAAACAGCAGGCCCATCACTTCAGCGGAAGTAAAGCAGGAGACCCGGCACCCGGGCCCCGCCTTGCCTGCTGCGCGCGGCGCTCTCAAGGATGCCTGCCGATTGCATAGAGGCGGGGAACCAGCTTTGAAGGGAACAGGTTGGAGATATCGGCGCTCGCCGCGGTGCTCACGTACAGCCTTCCCTCCACAAGGGCGGGGTTGCCTCCCCACCACAGCTCCCCTTCCACGGCTGCAGGGTGTTTCCAGCGGGATTTTCCATCAGGTCCCACGGCATGGATGGTCCCCGGCACGCCTTTTGACCTGTCGCCCCGCACGGAATAATAAATCACCCCATTCCTGTCAATGGCTATCCCGGAGATACCTGAGCCTGCGTTCAAGGTCCATTTCACCTCGACTCGGTCTCCCCTGTCAGCCAGGGCATAGAGTTTCCCGAAGTCGGGGTATTTCGCCGCCTCAACCTGTATGCTTTGTGTTCCCATATAAATGGTGCCGTCCCCGGCAAGTCCCATGCAGGATACCCAGTGCTCCAGGGTGCCCGCGGGCCCGGCATGCATCACCCACTTCTCCTTTCCATTCCTGAGGGCCACCAGGGAGGCGCGCTGCTTCTTGAAGCCCTCAATGAATGCACCGGCGGCGTACAGGGTGCCGTCATCTGCAAGAGAGAGATGATCAAACCAGTGTCCCGTCTTGCTGAATCTCCACAGAATCTTCCCGTCCTGTCCCTCGTCACGGACGGCACCCACGGTGCCGGCACGGTCACCATAGTAAACTGCGCCGTCTCTGCCTATGGCACAGGCCGACCAGATGGCTCCCCCGGTTTCAAGCCTCCATTTCTCCTTCCCCTGGGGGCTCACCGCGAAAAGCCTGCCGCGGCCATGATCTGCCAATACTCCTCTCTGCGCTCCCCAGGTGCCGACATAGATTGTGCCATCCATACCTGCCACAGGCGCACAGTTGGATGTCCTTCCTTCAGAAAGGCTCGCTGACCAGAGAATATCGCCACTTTCGGGGCCAGAAGCGCTGCTGCGGGCTGTGCCCTGGTTATCGTGCCGGAAGGTGGACCAGGGAGAGCCGCCTTCTTTTTGTGCGCAGACCATTCCTGGTCCCGGCTCAAAGAGGAAGAGCTGCAGAATCGCAAGCAGCAGAGCAATAAAACGGAAGATATTTACTTGAACCATATCGTGTCGGCCTGCCACCGGTCTCCATTTTTCACCAGCGTGGTGAGAGTGCGGCCGTTTTTCATTTTGATCTTTGCGGTTTCTTTTCCCCCATGGGTGCTTATTTCAAAAGAGTCCACAAGCTCTTTTATGGTGTATCTGCCAACTTCACCCTGTGCTTGTTTTACCATGTCCCCGGTGATTCTGTCTTTTAACCGCGGGGTGAAGCATTCCTTCAGTTTCTCTGTATCGCCCTTTTTTATCAGGGTCATCTGGTAGGCGATCTCGCCTTCGGGCGTGCTTGTGTCCGGTTCTGCACCTGTTTCTGAGACTGGTGCGGGAGTCGCCGGGGAGGAGCTGCCTGCAGGTGATGAAGCAGAGTTATGGTCAGTTGCCGGCTTTCCCTGGCAGCCGTTGATAAAAAGAAAGGCAGCAAGTGCAATTATCACTGCGATCTTAACAGATGTTCCTGTGCACATAAGCTTTTCCCATCCCTTCCCGGTAATGTAGTGAATATGTGAAAGCTGCTTTTCAGCCTCCCCACAAGTGTAACAAAAAAGGCCCCTCAAGGCAAGATTCTCTTATGGAATTTCCCGGCTGAGGTGCCGGCATGGATAAAGGTGCCAACTGCCGGTGGAGAAATGGCATGCCATGAGTGGTTACCCGAGCACGGCTGACGCCCTGCTCGACAGGTTGAAAAGCACACAGGGCCTTGCCTTATTTTACAGGTGCAGCCTTTTTCAAGGCGCACCCAAGCCTGCTGTGCCATTCGTCTTTGCCAGATAGTACGCATAATAAAGCGGCAGATAATTCATCTTCTGTGACGGCTTTTCCTGAAAGGCAGCACTTGACAGAACCAGGCCTGAAGGGCACCCAGGGTATGTGTCCAGAAGGAGCCTGAGGCTTCTTTGCTTTCCTGGAGCCCCGCTCTTTACTTCTACCGGGTAGATGCGGCCGTTTCTCACGATCAGGTAGTCAACCTCAGCGGTACTGCCACTTTTTTCCCGGCTCCAGTAATGAAGGGACTCCTGGCCTCCTGCAAGAAATTCCTGGCCTACGAACTGCTCTGCAAGAGCTCCCCGGTAAATGTCCAGAATGTCAGCCTGCCTGATTTCAGTCTCTATCGGAAGTCCACAGAGATGCTGCATTAACCCCAGATCGACCATCAGAGCCTTGAAACGCTTCTCTGAAGCTGAAGCGCCTAGTGGAAGACCTGATGGCAATGCTGACGGCACTTTCGTGATAACACGCGCCAGACTGAGAAGCGAAAAAGCTTTTTTAATAGTGGGGATTGAATAACTGTCAGTCAACCTGGCATATTTTATCTGCCGGCCCACATTTTTCGCAATAGAAAACAACACTGCGTCAAGGCAATGTTTATCAGCATGGGGTGCATATTTTGAGAAGTCCTGCCGATAGGTGCTTATCAGGTCAGCCTGGATCTGAAAGGAATTGCGGAGCCTCCGGGTTTCTGCGTAAGAGAGAACACACTCCGGCATTCCTCCGATGAAGAGATAATTCCTCATCTCGTTGAGAAGAAGAGCATGGATGCTCTCGGGAAGCGGTTCAGGCTCTGACCGTATCACTTCGGCAGCCTTATCATTGCCTGTTGCCATAAGGTATTCAGGGAAGGACAGGGGATACATGTCAATGAACTGCACCCTGCCGACCGGGAAGGAACTGTCTTTCAGGGCAAACTCCAGCAGTGATCCCGCTGCAATTACATGCAACTCGGGGATCTCCTCATGGAAATAACGAAGCATTGTGAGAGCGCGAGGGCAGCTTTGAATCTCGTCAAAAAACAGTAGATCTTTTCCTGCTTCTATTTCAGCATTGAGAAGTATCTCCAGTTCCGACAGGACGCGGGATGCAACAAGGTTCCCCTGAAACACCTCATGCCAGTCAGGACGTTTTTCCAGATCTATCACATGGAGCCTGCCGGGGAAATAGCTCTGCCCGAAATCCATTACAGCCCATGATTTCCCTACCTGACGGGCTCCGCGAATTATCAAGGGCTTTCGGCGAGCGCTTTTCTTCCATTCGATGAGCCTGTCGGTTACAAACCTCTTCATTATTTCCCTTTCTCAACTTTAAGAAATTAAGGTCAATTTCTTGTTTAACCCTTAACAATTTCGGTGCAATAATTTTATACCCTCTTTATCAGCACCATATACCGCTGGATCAATAGGGTTACCATGCGGTGGATCATTTCAGCTGACAAGTGACGCAACAAAATCTTCTGAAAATCTTCCCCGCCGCAAAACCAATACGCGAAACAATCGTCACGTGAGGCCAGGGGCCATTCTTCCGGCCGGTTCTATTGACGCGTATCATGCTTACCAGCTGCTTGAAGCGTCTGCATTGCTCTTCGAGCAACAATTCGCCAGGGCGCTGAATTACTTTCTACTTCAGATTTTATTGCTGGCTGAAGATAATATCATAAATTCAGCTCAAGCATTCACAATACGCACGAGCTTTTCTGTCGCGACGACGAAGTTCTTATCCAACTGGCAACCATAATGAAGCAGAAGCTTTTCGAGAACATCAATCTTGCATTGTGTACGATCATCCTTCAGTCTGAGGAGAATGACTCCCCTGTGCTCTCTGCGTTCCCGATAAATCAATGAACCGAAGTCTTTATCACAGGTGATTATGATATAATTATCCTCGCATGCTCTTTTGAGTACTTCCTCATCGTCTATCCCACGGGCTTCCTTGTAGACAGAAAAAGCAGTATGTCCCTTCTGCAAGAGCCATCGTGCTACCCCCGGGCCAGTGTTTTCATCAATGATGAATCTCATCTACAAGGCCTCGGCGATGAGCGGCCCAAATGTCGTGTTATCAAGAGTCTCAGATGCGAAGAGAAGGCAGGCTGAGATATCTTCTCTGGAAAGGCCGTCGTACTCCTCAAGAATCTCATCTATTGTCGCCCCATGGGCAAGCAGCCCCAGGATGAAATTGACAGTGAGCCTCGTCCCTTTTACTACCGGCTTTCCTGTCATTACTTTCGGATTGATCACAATCCTCGCCATGAGATCCTGTTCTTTCATACTTCCTCCTCACAGAAGCTTCTCATACTATATTATACTTCCTTTCAGGCAGACTGACAATAAAAACTCAGAATCTAAGCCAGTAGCTCATCTATTACCTTGGCGAGCAACTTCAAGTGATAATATTGCACTGCTCCACTTTTGTCCAACAGGAAAGACAGAATACCAAATGAAATTAGCACACAGGGAAAGGAATGAGGGTTGAAAATGTCAGAAGCATTTCAGAACTTCTGCATATGTGACCTCACTGCACAATACGGCGCCGTCCTTGCGAATAGGATTAACGTCCTGCCAGAGCGACGCAAAGGACTGGAAGAAGAAATTGACCGGCAGGGCTTAACTGGCATCTCTACTGGCGAAATGCTTAAGATATTGCCTTACTGCCATGTGATTTGATTTTGATACACATTTCGATGAAAGAAAACTCGATAGCTTCCTGCGTCGTGCAGATATCTCGAAGGTCCTGAAAACACCTTTGCTTCTCTTCTTCACAGGATAGGATATATAGAAAAAATGGGAACAGGAATATACAGAATGAGAAGATCCATAAAGGAGGCCGGCCTCGCTCTGGATTTTCAATGTGACTCCTTTTTCAAAGCCATATTCTGGAGCCCTGAGTCATCTGTTCAGCCTGCAGGCAAAGAAAACTTCGGAACAAACTGTCACTGATCGCCTTAATCGATCCACCCATGATCGGCTAATCGATCCACCTGATTTCCTTTGCACCCCCTGGTGAAAATCTGACTGTACCCCTCCCTTGTCCTGGGCGCTTACCAGAATAATTTGATTTCTTCCGGGATCCCCCCTTTCTTTTCATAGTATGCTCACCCCTCCTAAGCCGCTATCTCTTTGAGCACATGAGAATTTTTGCAGCTTTCTCCCTCAATGATGAGGCGATATGCATTATCCCTCAGGCGGTCAACCATTGCAGAGGCAAGAATCTGGTTGGGGAAAATGTCGAGCCTGCCATAATGGCCCCGGATCAGTGAAGGGAGCTGCGGTCAGAAAATATCGCCGCCCCATATATAGTCGCTGAAGGAAGGCACGCGGTAACGCCCCACAAGAAAGGCCTCAGAGGTACGGGCTTTTGAAGAGAGCGCTTTGAGACTCCTCGCATCAGTCGGCAGTGGTGACTCCTTCACTTCAAAGGCTGTTTCCCTTTCCAGGATGAAGTCGATCTCCCTTCCCGTCTTTTGTGCATAGTAGGCAAGGCTGCCGTGTTGCCTGAGCTGGGTGAAGACGGCGTTTTCGAACTGCGCCCCCCCTCGAGAGCCTTGGCAATTGCCCTGCAGTCATCCCGCTCCACAGCATTGAAGAGCTCATTTTCCTCCATGTGACGACTCCTTTTTTTCATGACAACGATGGATTTTCCTGGCATGAAAGACATAAAGCATTTCGCGGAAACCGTCATTAATCCCTTATTCAGAAAGGGGCTTAAAAAGGAGTGTCCCCGATAAGCCGCAGGAAGCCGCCTGCTTCTTTTCTGATGGCCTGTCAAATAAGCGGCAGAAATAACGAAATTTCATTCCAGCTCAGCGGACAGTGAGCTCATCACCCCCGACCTCTGAAGCTGAAAAAAGGGTTAGATATTCTTGCCAGGAGAGTTCTTTTCTGATAAGATCGGTGGGAGGCAGAAAGCAAATGCCTATCTCTTGTGTGGAGACCCATGCCGATGGCCTCTGATGACCAGAACATGCATCGCCGTGCGCTCATCGCCAGCCTTATAGGGTCGTCTATCGAGTGGTACGACTTCTTCCTTTACGGAACCGTCACGGCGCTCGTCTTCGCGAAAAGGTTCTTCCCGGGTGGGGATCCCAACGTGGCGCTGCTCCAGGCCTACGCCACCTTCGCCATCCCGTTTTTCATCCGGCCCCTCGGCGGCATAGTCTTCTCGCACCTTGGTGACAAGGTCGGGCGGAAGGTGAGCCTGGTGCTGACGCTTGCCCTGATGGGATCGGCCACGGTGCTGATCGGGTGCGTGCCCGACTACCAGGCTATAGGTGGTTGGGCCCCGACACTGCTCATCGTGCTGAGGTTCGTGCAGGGGCTTGGACTCGGAGGCGAGTGGGGCGGGGCGCTGCTGCTGGCCATCGAGCACGCCAGGCCGGGGCAGCGAGGTTTCTACGGATCGATCCCGCAGATGGGCGTCACGGTCGGCCTGCTCCTCGGCACCCTCGCGGTGACGCTCGTCAGCCTTCTGCCCGAGGAGAGCTTCCTGTCCTGGGGCTGGCGGCTGCCGTTCCTGGCATCGGTCGTGCTCGTCTTCGTCGGACTGTGGATCCGCAAGGGCATCGAGGAGACGCCCGCATTCCGGGAAGCGCGCCACAGCGGCACGATCGCGCGCTTTCCCATTGCGCACACCTTTCGCTATCACTGGCGCGAGGTGCTGCTGGCCGTCGGTCTGAAGGTGGTGGAAACGGGACCCTTCTATATCTTTTCCACCTTCATCATCTCGTACGCAGTTAACCAGTGCGGATTCTCGAAAATGCAGGCGCTGAACGCCGTCACGATAGGCACCATCGTCAGCACGGCGCTCATCCCCATCGGCGGGGTTCTCGCCGACCGCCTGGGGAGGAAGCCTCTCTACATCGCAGGGAGCGTGGGCATCCTCGCGTTCGCATTCCCCTACTTCGCAATGGTGAACGCCGGCTCGGTGCCGCTGCTCGTCGGCGCCACAGTGATCGCTCTCGGCATTCTGTGGTCGCCCGTGACGGCCGTCCTCGGCACCCTCTACTCGGAGCTGTTCGCTACCAACGTCCGTTACACCGGCGTCACGATTGGTTACCAATTGGGGGCGGCGCTTGCCGGAGGCACCGCGCCGTTCGTGGCCACCTGGATGCTCGGGGCTTACCATAACTCCTCCATGCCGATCTCCCTCTACCTGGTGGCGTGCTGCGCAATTTCGCTCGCCTGCATTGCCACCCTGCGCGAGACGAAGGGATCCGAGCTCAACGCCGGAACGGCCGCGAGCGGGCGCGCGTGAAGGGGTGCGAGAGCGGTGGATCTATCTTTTTCGCACTCCTGAACGGAATAACTTGCCGTTTTTGTGAACAGTAAATGATGACCAGTCGGAGCTGAACTTTACCAGGAAAGAGTCAATTGTCCCCAGGTACCTCATGGTTACCCTGTACCCCTCTTCTGTTCTCTGCCAGTTTCCAGTCCACAGCGTGGGTGCTTCAACTGTGCCTCCTGCATGAAAAATCCACGGAACAGGATGTTGATTCACAATCCATGAGGTTTCATCCACCGGATCTCCTTTGGCCTCTTTCAGGAAGCACACATTAACCTGCTCAAGACAGGCAACAATCCAGGTGAGACCTGACGTAATATAAGCTGGTCTCTTTATAGTCTCACTTTTTACCGGATTTGTATTCCTGCTTTTCAAGCTTCCGTTATTGTTTCACCACTTAAAATCAAGATTAACACTGTTCCCGGTCTTGTTGAGAATCTGCAGAATATTCCCGCAGGGATGCCCTTCGCTCCCGGCCTCCTCCTCTCTTTCACTGAAAATGTCCCGCCCTGATGATGCCGGGCCTGCCATAATCACCGGCCTTTTCAGAAGGATTCGGTAACATTGATTTAACATAAAATTTCATTTATCAGGCTTTCTTGATTCTTTTTTGAGGCCTTTTTCAACGGGGGTAATGAATCCTTAGTGATAATTCCGGTGAGGAAGTGAAGCTATGGAAAGTGAAATCTCAGGTTTCAGGCAAGGCTCAATGCTCCATGAGAAGAATCCCTTGCCACCCCGCAGGTCACAGGACGGCCTGAAAGAGGAAGGTGCTCACACCGCCGGCACAGGTTCATCAGATGATTCAGCCCATATTTCCAGAGAGGGCCTGAAAGGTCTTGAAAGCAGCCCCCTCAGGTATGCTCCCCTCTCCCCCGAGCATCCTTCCCCCGGACCACGGCAGGCGGGGAGCGCCGAAACCCCGGTGACGAGTGACCGGGCGCAGGCAGCGGGGAGCGCTGCTCCCGATGCTCAAATCCGGCAGAGCATGCAGCTTATGAGCCATATGCTCGGCGCCATGGGCAACATGCTTTCCATGATGCAGTCAATGATGAGCATGAGGGGAGGGAAAATCGACTACCGCCGGAATACCGATGGAATCACGGCGGACAGCAGGATCACCGATACCCTCAAGAAAGAGCTGGGCGGCTACCGGTACGGCGGCGGCCTTGATTTTACCAGTTACGGCAGGCAGAGGGACGTGACCGGGAGCGACTGGGGCTCTGTGCTGACCGATATTCTGCAGCATATCCATAAGAGCGATCCCGACATGGATCCCTACGATATCAAGAATACATGGGCCCACGAAGCCACCCACGGGATTAACGCCTGCCTTACAGTCTATGAGGACAAATCGGGACAGGGCAGGTCGGGATTCTATGTAGGCAACGACAAAGCGGTGTTCCTTGATGATCCCGGGCTGAAAAAGCCCGTGGGCCAGTATGTGCCGGAGAGCCTGAAAGGCTATCGCTACGATCTCTATATCAAGGATCTCGGGAAGAATCCCAGATTTGATGAGCAGCAGGTCTTCAAGATATTTGACGAGTGGGTCGCTTACACGAACGGCAGCGCGGTAAGCCTTGAGCTCACGAAGAAGGGCATATACAAGGATCCCCCTGAGGATGCCGCGGCCGCTCCGCTTGAATTCACCGCCTATTCTTTTGCCGCAGCCATGGCGGTGGAAAAAGAGAACCCCGAGTTCTTCAGGAATAACAGGCAGTTCAAGGAGTTTGTCGCATGGCAGGGCATAAGGGCAATGGATCTCTTCCGTGAAAGCAAGGCTCAGAAGAATCTTGCGTGGCCGGGCCAGGAAAAATCTCTCCAGGACTTCCAGAGCAGCCCTGACGCGGAGCCTCTCCGCCAGTTCATCAGCAGGAATTTCGGAGAGGACTATTTGAAGCGCCTTTTGTACGGCGGGAAATGACGTCAAGGATCCTTCAGGTGAGAAGCGCTCCTTCATCAGAGTATGTCACGGAGTGGATCTATTCGGCCAATCAATGACATCTCATCTTCATCTCGGAGGATTCTGCTCCCCTATTTTCCCAGATCCTTGATCGCGAGATCCTTGATAATCCCTTTCTCCGGATCTACCTGGAGAATGAGGTGGTGACGGGGATCAGGTTTTCCGAAATAACCTCTCCTGGTCGTCTCCACCACAATTTCTTTTGTCTTTCCATCTAGAGGAATACTTATTTCGGCAGTCATCATGCTGTCCGTGACGATTCCTTTATAATTTACAATGACGTCCTGTGCGGGTCTCTTCTGATTTCCCCTATGGACGGCTATCTTCTTGAAGTCCGAAAATCCCTCCAGCCTGAACTGAATCCAGCCGGGAGCCTGGGAGATGCTTTCGAAGAGGAGGCTATTCCCCTTATCGTAAAGGGACTGGAAATACCTGATGGTAATGAGATTGTACCACCATTCATCCGGCACGGACTTCTTGCTGGCCTTCACATAATACCCCTTATGCCCGCGGACCGTCTTCAACCAAATCTTCCCGGCTTTGCCATAATTGGTGATCTTGACATCGGCGCAATAGCAGGTGTTTCCAAGAAGGCTTCTGTGCTTTTTTACCGTTTCAGAAGGTCCCCTCTTCATACCGGCTCCGGGCACACAAGTCCGGCTCCTCCCCCATCAATGTCCCCGCGGCTAACACCATATGAGAACCTTTCCGGTGAGAAAGTGAAGAACTACGCTCCCCTGAATTCGTTCAGAAATTTTCCACCTTTTGCACGAGTTTTCAGATTAGTGCAGAATTATCTATACTGACACCCAAAATAAACACCACCCAAAAATGGGGTTTATTTTGATAACAGAGCCATATACGCATGGTGTCCCCCTGAAAAATCGGGGACAGAGCCTGCCGATAATGAAGCAGAGCACGCTTTGCTTATGGTGTTTTAAGATCTGAGCTCGAGCTGGTACATTATTATGGAACCTGTAGACGACCAAGACAGCATTCAGAGTGAAATCAAGAGGCTCGAAGAGCTGTCCGGCCTGTTCCGGGTCTCTCCCGTGAATAAGCTCCAAGCTTCATGGACAGGAGTTCTTGAGGGGCAGCTTGATCCTGCCCTTTTCCGCGACAGGATCGCTTCGGAGAGAGAGCGATTTTCCGGCATTTATGAAAGATTCATTAAGATATACAATATAGAGGCGATCACTGGGAGCATCAGGGATGAGATGGATCGCCTGCATTTCTCTCTCACTCTCTATGGAAAGACTCTTGAAGAAATGGAGAGCTCTTTGGAGACTTATGATCCTCAGGTGATCGGAACGGGGCTGGGCAGGCTCTCCCAGTGTGTCCAGTCGGTAGTCTCATCGTACAAGGTGTTTCTTAATTTCAAGACAAAAATCTGCCCGCAGTGCCAGAGCAAGAACCCTGTCGAGGACTTGAAATGTCAAAACTGCAGCACTTTTTTCATTCTCACCGGGGAGGAGATACCCCTGAAATTCACCTCCCTCGCTGCCCTGAGCAGTACCATACCCGTCCCCAAGGGCACCTTCCCCCTGGCGGGGAGCCTGATCGAGGCGTATAAAAATTTCAAAGAGTATTCTTCCGGTTCGCTCACCAGGCGGAAATATGTCGAGCATCTGGATTGGCTCATTACCTCCTGCGAGCTGAGCCGGCGGAAACTGGAAAGGGCCCAGTACAGCGTGCCTCCTGAAGCGCTGAAATATGAAGATTTCAGGGCTGCAGAGCTCCTGTTTGACGCCATTGATTCAGGGCGGAATGCGCTGGAAAAGCTTCGTGACAAAATTTTTCTGGACGATCCCCGCGATTTATCAGCGGAATGGAACAAGCTCATACAGTCAGTCCATATGATTCTTCAATCAAAGTTCCCAGGGGGCACGGGCAATGAGCAGTAATAGCAGCGTGACTTTAACAGCTTGAGAATGAGGTCGTCAGGCAGCTCCAAGATCCAAATGTCTCAAAGGATTACGACAGATTCATTAAAGAGGCGATAGAAGCAGACTGGAAAAGAGATAGAATATGAGCATAGCAGAACACTATGGGGATCAGCCATTCAGGGCTCCAGGCGATGAATGGCGGCGAAAATAAGAGAACCCGACGCATCCATATTATGCGGCGGGCCTGTATGTGAATCGCTCTTGCTTTCCATGTAGGTCCTCCGGGTGAGGGCAACGCCTTTGCGTGCAGGTTCGGAGGACCATATCGTGAATCTTTTTACCTTCAATCTCCCTTCTCTGAGAACATTATATCCTTTTTGCGCCCTTTATTCTGTGCCGCACGGCACACAGCTCGAAAAGGCGGTGACTGCTTTTCCAGGGCACTGAAGTGCTGATTCATTCTTGATGCCGTATCTCTGAGTCCAATCGGGCGGGCAATCAGGAAATCCGGCCGGTCAGCCTTTTCTGATGCCTGAAAAACTGGTATAATAATCTGAGGGGATAATCTCTTTTCCTGTCATCAAGAGCGCCTGCCAGGATATGGGCTATGGGAAACACTCCTGGAACTTATGGAGGTATGGGCTGCAAGAGAAGTTCCAGGCCCCCCCGGCACAGTATGAATTCATAAGAAAGGAAGTGAGACAATGAAAAGCAAAGGATATTTCTCTATTTCAGTGATAATTATTGCAGCGTTTGCTGTGATTGCATGCGCGGGGGACGTCCAGGCCGACACGTTTGGGCTGAGACCGCCTTCCTTTGCGAACAAGACTCCGAATCAAATACCCCACTTGTTTAAAATTACCCTGACGACTGTCGGCTATACCGCTGCGTATCTCTATCTCGACAATAATACGGGATACTACTGGTCCTGGAACGATGCCAGAGGCAAATGGCTGACTTACTACCAATTGGCCGGCAGCGGCGGGTTCATCCGTACTGAAGATAATGTCAAGACCCACTTTGAGCGGGAGCAGTGGGGATCGGATGAAAAAGGAAGAACCACTGCCTGGGGATTTATCAGGAATCAGCGCGGTGAAAAGACGGGACAGAGATGGCATGCATTATGGGAGAATTAATGAGAGCTTCAGGAAGCTCGTCACACAGCGTGAGCTATTTTACATACTGCCGCAGGAAGCCGCGCGTGCGGCTTTTTTCATGGCGCACAAAGCGCAACAAAGCATGTTGAAAAACACTTCTGGCAGCTCATAATGGAACATTACCTGACGGTGTTTCGGTCTGCAGGCCGGGCATGCCGAGTATGCCTGCGGGGATATCGGCATGGGCGGCTGAAAAAGGGCAACCTGTGACTTTTCGCGAACTATCCTTGACTTGAGAATTCATCCTCACACCACTACCATGGAGAGGGACAGGAAGTTCCCGTAAGGAGAGAGGAGGCTTCCATGGAGCAGAAAGACATCTTTCCCGTGCTTGAGCGGGCTATCGAGCTGGGGGCATCTGATATTCATCTGGGAGCGGGAGGTCCTCCCCTTGTGAGAGTGAAGGGAGAGATAATTCCCCTCACCGACCTCGGTATCATCTCTCCCGATGATGTGAAGCATATGATCTACGGGATTCTTTACGACGAACAGAAGCAAAAATTTGAGGAAAGCTATGAGCTCGACGGCTCGTATAACATTCCGGGGCTCTCCAGGTTCAGATTCAACGTCCATATGGAAAAGAACGGTGTCGGTGCCGTTCTCCGCATCATTTCAACGGTGATCCCGGAGCCGGAAGAAATCCTTTTAGGCAAGGCAATCACTGACCTCATCAACCTGGAGAAAGGTCTTGTCCTTGTCACAGGCCCCACAGGCTCAGGGAAATCAACCACTCTTGCGAGCCTCATAGAGCTGATCAACAGGACCCAGAAACTGCATATCCTCACGATAGAGGATCCCATCGAGTTTGTTTACGAGCCGAAGCTCTGCCGCATCACCCAGAGAGAGGTGGGAAACCAGACTTACTCATTTGCAAACGCGCTGCGCTCTGCAATGAGGCAGGATCCCGATATCATACTCGTGGGGGAGATGCGCGATCTCGAGACAATCTCTCTCACCCTCACGGCAGCAGAGACAGGACACCTCGTCTTTGCGACCCTCCATACGAGTGACGCGCCTCAGACAATCGACAGGGTGGTCGATGTCTTCCCGCCTTACCAGCAACAGCAGATACGCGTTCAGCTCGCAGCATCTCTCAAGGCGGTCATATGCCAGACACTCCTGCAGAAAGCCGATGGGAAAGGGCGGGTTGCCGCCAGGGAGATTCTTCTCGCCTCCTCGGCTGTCTCCGCGCTCATAAGAGAGGGAAAGACCCATCAGATATACAGCGCCATAGAGACAGGGGGAAAGCTGGGGATGATCCCCCTTGATAAATCGCTTGCGGAGCTGGTGAAGATGGGCCTCACCAATATTGACGAGGCCCGCTCGAAAGCGCATGATGCGAGAAGTTTTGAGAGCTATCTGACGTTTTAGGCGAATCTTTTGCAAGGAGAAAACCCATGACACTCGATGATGCCCTGAGGTCACTCGTTCAGGTCGGAGGCTCCGATCTTCATATCAAGGTGGGTGCGCCATTGATGCTGCGCCATAAAGGAGATCTTCTTCCCTCAGACATTCCCCCTCTCTCCACAAGCGAGGTGCAGGAGATGCTCTATGCCGTCCTGACAGAAAATCAAAGGCACAGGCTGGAAACGGAACGGGAGCTCGATTTCTCCCGCGATCTCGAAAATGTCGCCCGTTTCAGGGGGAATATATTCTTCCAGCGCGGTGTGCCGGGCGCCGTGTTCAGGGCGATTCCCACGGTCATTCCCTCTCTTGACTGCCTGACAATGCCCAAGGTTATCAAGGAGTTTGCCGATAGTGAACAGGGGCTTATCCTTGTGACAGGTCCCACGGGGAGCGGAAAATCAACTACCCTTGCCGCGGTGGTAAATGAAATCAACGAAAACCACTATAAGCACATACTCACTATTGAGGATCCCATCGAATTTGTCCACCATGACAAAAACTGCACCATCAACCAGAGGGAAGTGGGCTCAGACACTCTCTCCTTTGCAGAAGCGCTGCGAAGGGGCCTGCGGCAGGATCCCGATGTCATTCTCGTCGGCGAAATGAGAGATCAGGAGACAATCAGGATCGCCATCACTGCAGCCGAGACAGGGCACCTTGTGCTTTCCACGCTTCATACGAACGATGCGAAGCAGAGCATCGACAGGGTCATCAACTCCTTCCCGCCGGAAGAGCACCATCAGCTGAGGATGAAGCTCTCTCTCTGCCTTCTCGCCGTCATATCCCAGCGGCTCATAAAGAGAATCGACGGACAGGGAAGAGTAGTCGCCCAGGAGATTATGATAAACTCTCCCACCATCAAGAAGCTCATCGAGTCCGGCAGAATCGGCGCCATCGACAAGGCCATTGAAGAATCATCGACATACTACAACATGCAGAGCATGAACCAGTGCCTCTTCGCTTTATGGAGGGAAAAGCTCATCGACGAGAACGAGGCCCTGGCCGTCAGCAACAACCCCAACGACCTGCGCCTGAAACTGAAGACCGCGGCTCATGCAAAAAAGATACAGGTCCCGGCTGAGGCGTGCAAGGATATAAAATAAGGAGAATTTCAATCCGGAGGGAGCCATGACAGAGGATACAGAACAAGGGTTATTCAGCAGCCTCAAGAAGGTGACCTTTTTTCAGCGTCTCAGCGACGAGGTCATCACGAAGCTCTGCGAGATTGTGTCCGAGGTAACGTTCCAGAAAGGTGAGGTGGTTTTTGAGGAAGGTGATGCCGGTGATGCCATGTACATCATTGTATCAGGGGAGGCAGCCATCCTTAAAATTGTAGATAAAGAGAAGAAGGATTATAAATCCCTGGGCATCGTTGCTGAAGGCGAGCTCTTCGGGGAGATGACGCTCTTTGACCTCCTCCCCCGGTCCGCCACCGTCATGGCAAGGAAAAACCTTCACCTCCTCAGGATCTCCAACTCGAATTTTCAGACCTTCCTCAGAGAGGACACGAAAAGTGCCGCCATCGTCCTCTTTGAGTTCGTGGCAATCCTGGCAAGAAGGCTCAGAGAGGGCGCACGGGAGCAGGTGGCGGTCTATGAGACAGGGAAGACGATTGCGTCATGCGCCAACGTCAATGAGCTGGTGAGCAGTGTTTTTTCAATCGTGCAGCAGGCGGTACCGACGGCCGATGCCGGCTTTATTGCTCTTTACAACAAGTTCACCGAGGAGCTGGACATCAAGATCAGCACAGGTTTCTCACCCGATGAGATGGGCGGCGGGACCCTCACGCTCGATGAGCCGCTTCTGAAGATTCTCATGGAGACCCGCCAGTTTCACGAGGGAAACCCTTCTTCTCAGCTTCTTATCAGGGAAGGCAAGTTTTCCGGGACAAAGTCTGTCATCGCTTATCCTATCTTCTCCCTTGATACTTTCATAGGTTTCCTGGCGCTCTTTTCCAGGACGAAGGAGCAGCTCTTCACGCTTGCCCAGAAGAACCTCCTGCTGGGGATATGCAGCCAGATTGCCCCGGCGATTGAGAATGCGGCGTACCGCAGAGAGGACGACGAGCGCATAAGGCTTCAGAGGATGAGATATTGAGCTTCATCTATGAGAGGTTGTGACAGCTTGAAGATATCAGCGCTCAAAGGATCTGTGTTCGTCATTATTCTCGTGATTGCTTCTTTTTCTCTCAACGCCCCTTCACTGGCGCAGAAGACCGCTCTCAATAAAGAAAAGGAACAAAGCAGCAGCGATAAAGCCGGAAAGTATCCGGCCCCCTGTCAGGCTGAGCTCTATGCGCAAGGGGGTGTTGACCTTTCAGTCTCTCAGGTGATAGAGGGGATAAATAAGCCCGGTGGAGTTCTGGCAGGCCTTGATATCGATTCCGCTGAGAGAACAGTCGTATTTCTTTTCAAGAGGCATGCCGGGTCAGCACCTGCAACTGTACCAAAGCATGAAATGTTCTATACTGCTCTAAGATTGCTGCAAGCCCATGGTGACATACCCAGCATTGGATTCACCCTTGACTATGTTTCCCCGCATGAGAGAGAAGCAAGCTGCAAAGCTGCTTTCAATGAAGGCATGCGGATGCTTGAAACCGGCTCCCCTGAGGGCTATTACCTGTTGAAAGACGTGACATTGCGCTTAAGGCCTGTCTATTATGGAGCTCCTCTCGAAGGGACTGCCATAGGGAAGGTGGTTCTTGATGCAGATCTGGCACTGAAGTCACTTCATTCGGGATTTGACTATCGTAACGGCAAAGCCCTTTTTTTATCTCCGAAACATAAGCAGCTCGTGATAGACTGCGTGAGAGCGCACCCGGAGACTTCCGGCAGTTTTGAGCGATGCTGGCTCTGTCTTGACAGAGCCGATATCAGCGAAGACTCCGGGCGCCTGCTGATTGAGGTGAAGATGAAAGCGAGAGTGGTTGCCCAGAAAATGAGAAAAGGCGAGATAATCGATGATGCAGAGCACACGAGAAAGGAATCAGAGGCTCTTGCAGACTACCTGTCAGGCCATCTCGAAGAGGCGAAGAAGCATTTCCCGGCTCTCGGAGACCTGGAGGAGCTGTACAGAATTCTTGTCCTGCTGGAAGTGCTGAAAGCGAAAGGGATTACGCTTCCCGACGACCCCTCGATTCATTTGAGGACCTACGAGAGTCCTGAAACCGTTAAGGGAAACGTCGCTGCATATATCTATTCTGACTCCGCCTACCTGTGGTGTCTGCCGGACCTCGGAGGCGTGGACCTCTCGGTATCGGGCAGTATTCACAGAACGGGAGCTGGGAATCGAACCTCATCAGATAAGGTTTCCCGCCTGTTTCAGATAAAGTACTGAACAATGGCAGGACAGCCTCTCCGGTCGCCCTGCTGCTTCATCGGGAAGGATCGGTGAGCTTTCCCATGAAGAGGATGGTGCCGGTGCTGTTTTCCCTTATCAGGAAGAGAAAGGGATGGTCGGCCCTGAAGGTAACGGGTCCTTCCTCCTCTCCAGAATCCAGGAGGCCCATCTCCACTTCCGTGGCGCCTGCCGCTTCAGTGCCCTCCTCGTTGACATCTATATAGGCTTTATGGACAATTTTCGATATGAACATGGATTTTGTCCCGTCAATCCCTGAAAAATCGGCGCTCCCGGCGTCGAAGGGAGCCCGCATTCCCATTTTGCAAAAGGTTTCTGTGAGATCATAGGAGGAAGTCGTCGAGAATTTCGGAAAGGAAAGATTCACCTTGCGGAGCCTGAGCTCAGAGCGCAGCACCTCGAGGTCCCCATAACTCAGGGATTTCCCGAGCTTTTTCAGGCTCCTGGCATCTTTCGGAAGCAGGACGAGCATGGAGAGCTTTCCCCTCCTGTAGGGAATCTCCAGGGCCTCGAAGTCCTTTCGCTTCGCGTATTTCAAGGTATCAAACTTGTACATCAAATCGCACTCAGCCTTTTCTTTGCTGCTTCTATGAAAGGGCTGCCTGCTGGTACGGTCCTTTTCAAACTTTGCGTCCCAGGTGCTTTTGAAGTATATCGCATTGGTAATGACAAGGTTCATGGCCGGGCTTACTCCTCCAGGAGCGATAAGATCCTTGATTTTACCCTTTGTCCCGTCTTCAACCCACTTGTTTATGACTGTTCTTGCGCCCTCGGCATCGTTTTTGAAATCAAGCTCCCCAAGGGCGGAATTGTAGTAGCTTTTTCCCTCTTCCAGAAAGCTGCTGAGAAAGGCATGGCCCTTCTGCCCCCAGAGCCTGTTGGCCACGACAAGCTCATAGGCGCCCCCGCGGCCCTCTTCATTGAGCTTCCTGTCAAGAGACCTGAAGCCGGAGTGAAACTCTCCGGGCGGATCACCGAAATGGAGGATCTTCTCCATCTCCCCTGCTGTCGCTCCCCTTGCCCCCAGGAAGGTGATGGCAAGCGCTGACGATATGCTGTAAGGTGAGAAGAATATATTACCCTCATCTTCCGACAGCATTCTATAAAGGTCAAGAGCAAGCTTTGAGTTGTCTTTTTCAATGGAGCCACTTCCTTCAGGGCCGCGAGAACTATGGGAGCCGCTGCTGTCAGGGCCAGGAGATCTCCGGGGGCTTCTCCCGCATCCAATGAAAGCAAGGCCCATGGCAATCAGCACAAGAAACGCTGCAAGACTTCTCTTCATACGAAAGCTTCCTTTATAAGTGATAGCTGGCAGACGGGGCTCCTGCGAAAACCCCGTCCCCATTTAGAACCCGCGACTGCGGGAAGCTCTGGTAGCAGACCAGGCGGGCGAAGCGCTCGGAACGCTACGACACCGCATTCGGGAACGCCGGGGGGGGGACCTCGTCAAGGGGGCGCCTCTTTCCGGCGCGACTGCAGCGCCTTTTTGACGAAGGGGGTCATCACCTTCCGGGCATAGTCGATGAACTGCTGAATCGATTCTTTCGGAACCGGGATTTCAGGATAGTAGAAGATGAGATGAGGGCCTTCGGCTTCCACGATCCAGCATACTCCGCTCTGATTGTTTGGAGGAAACCATTTGAGGCTCAGCATCGGCTTCTCCGAAAAGATCTCTATGAGCTCGGGGCGGAAAAAATCCTCTATGGCCTTCCTGTCAGGACCAGTAAGAAAAAAGCTCGCTGAAAAGTCGGGGTTCTCGCTGAAGTCGATATCGGGATCACGGCCGAAAATATTGAGATCCAGCAGTGATTGGCTCCGCAGGTAGAATTTCGGGAAGGGAGCTCCCTCGAGAGTCACCAGGGCCGCCGTCTTGACATTCAGCCCGCAGTGGCAGTTGGTCAGCAGGCCTGAAAAATGCGGCGATGAAAAGGTGCCGATATTCTCCACGTCTCCCGCCTGAAGGGGGGCGATGGTCCTGAATCTGAGTGGAGCATAGGGGAATGTTGACAGGGAGAACTTTGAGAATATCCCGAACAGCTCACCGGGTGTCGCAGTATTCCCGTGAGATCCGGCCTTCTCCATATCCAGCCTGATTTCTTCAAGCTCCATGAGAATCTCCGTCATCGACTGAAAGCGCTCGCCGGGATTGAGGGAAAGGCATTTCATGATGACGCTCTCAAGCGCGGGGGGAACAAGCGGGTTCTGCCGCCTGAGGGGCGGCATCTTGAAATAATACTGGCAGATGTCCCCGTCGGTGAGCAGGAAATAGAGAGTGGCGCCAAAGGAGTAAATGTCAGACCTCTGGTCTGACTGTCCCGAGCCGTACTGCTCGGGGGGAGAGAATCCAGGGGTGCCGAGAAACTGGGTATCCTTCAACTTATGGGGATTGAAGTAGCGGGCGATGCCGAAATCCACGAGCATGATCCTGCCCGTGGGCGCAGAGAGCATCACGTTGGAGGGCTTGAGATCGCGGAATATGATGGGCTCAGGCCTGTGCTCATGGAGGTACTCAATGATTGACGCAAGCTGAAGGGCCCATTCAATGACCGGCTCAGGCGCCAGGGCGCCCCTGCGCATGGCTTCCAGGTTCTTCCCCGGGATGAACTCCATGACAAGATAATGGCGGTCTTCGAGGGAGAAAAAATCTGTCACCAGGGGGAGGCCCGGATGCTTCAGGCACGTGAGCATCTCAGCCTCGCGGATGAAGAGCTCCAGAATGTGTGCGCGATCCTCAGGGCACATCCTTGCCTCCTCGATTTCCTTGAGAGCACGCCGGGTGCCGGGCTTATCCATCTGCTCGGCGAGGTACACCGTGCCATAGGAGCCCTTTCCCAGGACTTTATCGATCCTGTATTTGTTCGCCAGTATCATGCCGCTCTGCATAAATCCCTGCGTGTTACTCCCTCCCGGAGAATGGACTTACGTGCCTGTCCCGAAGAAATTATCGAAAAGCCTGTGTCACGGTAAAGGGATCGCGGCTGAGCAGGCCGTTCACCATTCGCCAGATTCCCAGGGGATTTGTGTCTTTCAGCTCATCGGGGAGCCGCGACTGCGGGAAGCTCTGGTAGCAGACCAGGCGGGCGAAGCGCTCGAGAGCCCGCCCCCCCACGGAGGTGGAGCGGCTGTCCGACGTCGCGGGCCAGGGTCCGCCATGGACCATGGCGTGGCAGACCTCGACGCCGGTGGGGAACCCGTTGCACACAAGCCGGCCGGCCTTTGTCTCCAGGGCCGCGATAAGCTCAGCGTGCTCGGCGAATTCCTCTTCGGTGCCGTGAATCGTTGCCGTCAGCTGACCTTCAAGGCTGCGGGCGATTTCCAGCAGCTCGTCGCGGCCTTGATAGGTGATCACCACTGCCGCCGGGCCGAATAGCTCTTCATGGAGCCGGGGATTCGACAGATACTCCCGCGCCCTGGTCCGGAACAGGGCCGCCCCTGTCACGGCTGCGGCATCTGCACCGCCTTCCGCCCGCAGCAGGGTGGCGACGCCCGCCTGTGCCCGGCAGTCGGCCACGCGCGCTTCGAAGGCGTGCCTTATCTGCCCGGTCAGCATCGTGAAGGAGCTCTGACCTGCCAACTGCTTATGAAGCCTGGCCACAAATGCTTCCGCATCAGAGGACTCGCGCAGGAAGATCAGTCCCGGCTTCGTGCAGAACTGCCCGGCGCTCCCTGTCAGCGACGCCACCAGGCCGTCCACGCGCTGCTCCCATCCGTCGCCGAAGGCGCCCGGCATAAAGAAGAAGGGATTGACGCTGCTCATCTCGGCGTAGACAGGGATCCGGTCCGGGCGGCTGGCGGCAGCGTCTATCAGAGCCTGTCCGCCCCGGCGCGACCCGGTAAATCCCACAGCCTTAATCTCCGGACGCTTCACCAGGGCGATGGCAATCTCAATGCCTGAATCGTATATCAGCGAGAATGTGCCCTCGGGCAGCCCGCAGGCCTTCACTGCCGCGACTATCGCATCTCCCACAAGCTCCGAAGTCCCCGGATGGGCCGGGTGAGCCTTGACGATCACAGGGCACCCTGCGGCGAAGGCCGACGCCGTATCTCCGCCCGCGACGGAAAATGCCAGGGGGAAATTGCCCGCCCCGAAGACCGCCGCCGGGCCCAGGGGACGGAGCATTGACCGGATATCCGGCTTGCGGCCCGGTTCCGTGGCGTCGATACGCGCGTCCACCCACGAGCCCTCCGCCGCGATTGATGCAAACAGCCTGAGCTGAATGCAGGTGCGTGCCGTTTCGCCCTGCACGCGGGAAGCCGGCAGACCGGTTTCCCGCATCACGCAATCCCACAGAGTAGGGCCGAGGGCCTCTATATTCACGGCGATCTGATCAAGAAAAGCGGCCTTCCTTGCTCCAGGCAGAGATGCCAGGCCCGTCGCCGCAGCTCTGGCAAGCCCAGCGGCGCGCTCAAGATCCTCGAGGCCTGCGCTCTGATAATCAGGTCCCACCGGCTCTCCTGTTGACGGATCAGTGGCTCTGAACCGTGCCCCGCCCTGCCTGCCGCGGCCGAATCCTATCATCGATGTGCCTGATAATGCTGTGCTCATAATATCCACCAAGCCTCTCACATCAGTACTGCTTTCTGTGCGCATGATTTAGATCGTGAGTATACCAGAATCAGGCTGAAATTTCAATGCTTTTCAGTAATCACCCTGCAGCGCTAGAATGATACCGTAAAAAGGAGGTGATTGCATGAAGAATGCCGGAGACACCGGGAGGTTTGACCGGCGGCGGGGGAGAAGCTTTAGTCATAATACTTGATATCATCCAATGGTCCCGGTGCACATCCCCTGGATGCTCCGCTGCACCCCATTGACTGTCACAGAGAAATTCTCAGCGGGAGGTGATACGGCAATTCCTTACGAGAGTCCTGCCGGACGCGGCAGGCAAGGGAGCCCTGAATCTCAATCATTGCGCCACATCATTATGCAAAGGAGAATCCATGAAAGCCACGACACACAGATTGACTCTCACGCTTCTGCTTGTCAGCATCCTGCTGCTCTCCGCTCTCAATGGCTGCGCGGACTCGGGAACGAGCGCCACTTCATACTGGGGAGGAGGCTCGCAGGGTGCGGCGACCTACAAGGTAAGCGGTACAATAGTGAGTCCTATCACGCTTCAGCCCATCCAGGGCATGGCATGCTCCCTCCAGGCTCTTGACGGCTCGAAGAGCGCCTTGACGACAACCGACGCGCAGGGCAGCTACTCCTTCTCTGACCTGGCGGCGGGGAATTACAGGCTTGTCACGACCAGGGACGGCAATATCACCGACAACTCCTATTTCACCGTGACTCAGGACATGACCATCAACCAGACGAGCATCAAAAAGGACGACTGGACGGTCGTGATGGGCGCCGACCACCCTTATGACGCCACCAAGGCCTATGTGAGCGCCGTCGTTGATCATACCGGCGGGGGAACGCCTCCCGTCAAGACAGCCGGAAGCCCCAGGGATGCCGGCAAGGACGGCGTGGTGGTGGATCTCTTCTCGAAAGCCAAGGCAAGAGGGTCAGGCTACCAGGCCCGCTGCTACTTTGACGCGTCGGGCAAGGCCGACTGGAACGCCACCTCCACGTCAAGCTCCGGAGTAGCACTCTTTTACCAGGCATCCTCAAGCGATTCCTACACGATGGTCGCCACGAAATCGGGGCACACCTTCGATAACGTCAACAACATCGCGCCGGTCCAGGGAGAGTTCACCAATTACCTGATGAACTCGAAAAGCGCCGGGTCTGCGGTGAAGCTCACGGGGCTCTGCTTCGGGCCGTATCTCACGGGAGCGCCTCCGGATCAGAGAACAGTAGATCAGCTTACTACGCTCATCACCCCCATCGCGAACTACACAAACGGCATAAGGACCTACTCGATGACAAGCGGCCTGGATCAGATACCGGGAATTGCCAAGGGGCTCGGTCTCAAAGTGGTCGCCTGCGCCTGGCTTGATGGAACCAACACGGCAAATGGCACCATAGCGGCAAATCAGATTCCCGAGATACAGAACCTTGTCACCCAGGCCACGGCTCACAATGTGGACATAGCCCTCGTAGGAAGCGAGACGACCAACAACGGGCTGAGCATTGACAACCTGAAGCAATATATCACCGATACGAAAGCTCTGCTGAGCGGCACGACCACGTCAAGCGGCGCCCCCGTGCAGGTGGCATCAGGGCTCATGTTCAGCGAAGCCTCAAATACGGCCGTAGGGAATCTCTGCGATGTCCTCTTCGTGCACGTTTATCCCTGCTATGCTTCACCCTCTGGAACCGCCCCAACTTCCGCCGCCATCTCAGCCAACCTTGACTGGGCATATAATTATTTCAAAGGACTTTACCCCGATGTCGCAAGCGGCTCGAAGCAGTTCATAATCGGCGAGATCGGGTGGGCGACGGCCGGATCGGACCCTTCCTGCCCGCTTTCCGTTTTCAACACCCAGAACGCTGCCACCCACCTGCAGACAGTCATGACCTGGGCAAGCACCAATAACGTGGAATATTACTACTTCGAAGCCTATGACGAGCCCTGGAAAGCCGCAAATGGAAACTGGGAGGGCAGCTTCGGCCTCTGGGACAGCAGTATGAATATCAAGCCCGATATCTCTAAGGTCCTCGGCATTACTCAATGACCTCAGCGCCGTAAACCTTGCCACAATGATGAATTTCTTTTTTGATGAGCTGTTCCTCGGCGGTTTCGGCTCACGCTTCAAAGAAGTGGAAGAATCTCTCGAGGCCTCGGGGTGCCGATAACATTATCCAGCGGAGGTGCCGAAAAAGATGCCAAGGATAATAATGGCTCCACAGCGCTGCATAATGAGGCTCAGGAAGCAAGCCGGGGAAGAAGGCATGAAAGAGGGCATGGAAAAGGGTATTGCGAAGGGCTGGCGTCACCTTTTATAGGTGAATTTCTGTTTCCGCTCCGGGAGGAACTCAATGGTCATCTCCCTGTCAGTGAGCCCCGTAATATACCAGAGAAGCTTCACCTGTTCTCTCTCTGACTTTCCTGAGCCGTATACTTTCGTGAGCTCGTAATTGATCTGCACAGTATTATCCGCAAGGAATTGATAAGTGCCCTTCAGGATCATCCTCAGGTCAATGCCTTGATATTCCGAGGATCCCCAGAGCGTCCCGTCTTCGGAGAAAACAACCATCGCCGAGGTAATGTATTTTTCCCCGGGATCTATCACGCGATGCCAGGTTCCTGCTATCAGGCCCCTGTTGCCAGATCCTGCGAGGCATTTATCGGAGGCTGCAAGGGCCAGGATAAAGAGCGTCAGGACTGCAGATAGATAAAACCTATTCCTCATATCTCTCTCCTCTTCCCTATCCGTACTGCAGCTATTCCATCAGATTGATTCACCGCCCTGGTTATCCATTCCTTTATAGTCCGGGGTGAGTGCCGGAGTCAGGGAGAAGATGCCGAAGTGCAGGATAGACCAATCAGATGAGGGGGTAACGGCCTCCCTGGACGGCCGCAGCCCTGGCGTTCCGGCTCCGGCTCAGCCCTCTCTGCGTATCTCCGCTCCGAAAGGCACGAGTCCGAGCTTGGCAAGCTTGAAATGCTGATTGCCGAATGGTATCCCTATGATGGTGATATAAAAGATTATACCGAGCACAAGATGCCCTATGGCAAACTCCCATCCGAAGAGAATAATCCAGATGATGTTGAATAGTAATCCCCCCACGCCGAAATTACCGACCGTTATTTCTTTTCCGAAAGGCCACAGCACAAAAGCCGAAATCTTGAAGCACTGAAGGCCGAATGGTATCCCCACGATTGTCACGCACAGGATCAGGCCTGCCAGCGACCAGGCGATCGCTGCGATGATTCCGCCACACAACACCCAGATGATATTTCCCAGAAAATTCATTGTCATCTCCTCATAGTACCGGATTGTTCATCAGTATAGGTGTTCTACTTAATGCAGCCATATCCTCCGGTTGATTCAGAGGGAGAATTCTTGCATCGAGGGCTCTTTTTTGATACAATTGGCTGGAAGCGGAAAGATCCACTCTCGAGGATAACTGGCATGAATCTGAATGACTGCATTCAAAAATCGCCCAGGCAGGGGGAACAACACTCTTGGATCCAAATCTGATAGAATCGAAGCTTCTGGTGAGTCATGCATAAACGCTCAGCATACTTGATGATGATAATCCTGATTGTGGTGATTGGTTCTTTTATTATCATCAATACGATATCATCGGGAGGCATTCATTCCGCTCTGGAATCCGGTGATGTCAAGAAAATCGAAAAGATTCTGAAGAGGAATCCACGACTTGTCAATAAAAAGGGAGATTTTGGATGGACGCCACTGCATAAGGCGGCCTTTAAAGGCAACAGAGAAGTTGCGGAGCTTCTCATATCAAAAGGGGCAGATGTGAATGCGAGAGATCCCAAAGGATCCTCACCCTTACATATTTCTGCCTCCAGTAAAGATGTGGTGTTCAATAAAAATATACTGAACGGTCGTATTGAAGTGGCGAAACTGCTCATATCCAAAGGCGCCGATAAAGATGCTAAAGCTAATAATGGCTCCACAGCGCTTCATATTGCGGCCCAGGAAGGCAGCCTGAAAATCGCAGAGCTTCTGGTAATGGGGGGTGCTGATGCAGATGCAAGAGATAATAACGGCAGAACACCCCGGGAACTGGCAGCAGAGAAAAAGCACCCCGAAATTGTCGATTTTCTTGATAAGGCCAGGAATAATAAGTAATATTCCGAGACCCTCACTTATATTCCCACGGGGGTACCGGGTTTGCTTCAGACCAGATTGCTGCTTTTTTCTTTTTTGCATCTCTTTCCGCAGTCATATATTCATCTTTTGCGGTGCTATAACGATGTTTATACCAGGCCAGGCCGGATTTCAATAATTCACAGCCCACATCTTTATTGCCAATCTTTACTACCGCATAGCTGTTTCTGTCGTGATCGACCTCCATCACCTGTATACTTATCTCTTTATTGAGAATAAGATTTGAGGTGAACTCCTTAGCCTCATTATGGAAGTTCTGCCCTTGTTTTGGGCATTCTGCACCATATAATCTCAAGGTTACTTCCATGCCATTATGTATGACTGTCAATGTACTCCCATTAATTATCTCTTTACATCTTCCTGTGAAAGGCTTGTAAGATGCCCGTGACGCTCCTTTCCTGCCAGGCTCCATCATATCTTTATAACCATAAATCTCCGCTACCTGTAAGGGTGTATATCCTTTCTTGTTTACCGCGTTGACATCAGCACCCTTTGATACAAGAAGATTCGCTGCGTCTTTATGACCTTTTGCCGCTGCCAAATGCAGTGGTGTCAGGTCGTAATTATCCTTGGCGTTTACATCGGCTCCATTGGAGAGTAATACTTCTACTACCTTTACGTAACCTTTGGAGGCCGCGGCATGGAGAGCTGTTTTGCCTGATTTATCCCTGGCATTGATATCAAGGCCTTTGGAGACAAGCAATTCCGCCACATCAGCATAACCTTCAAGTGCCGCCTTGTGCAGCAGGTTCCAGCCATCGTCTGTTTTGACTTTGATATCAACACCTTTAGAAATAAGCAGCTCGGCCATTTCCTTCTTCGCCGCGCAATGAAAAGGCGTCACACCCTTTTTATCTCTGGCGCCTGTATCGGCTCCCTTGGAGATAAGTAATTCTGCCACCTCGCGGCGATCACTCCCCACAGCATAAAACAATGGTGACACGCCCTGGTCATCCCTTTCATTGACATCAACGCCTTTGGAAATAAGAAACTCGGCCACCTCTTTACAGCCCGAATCTGCCGCATAGTGCAGGAGCGTCCAGCCCTCCTTATCTCTGGCATTGATATCAGTACCTTTGGAGATAAGCAATTCTGCAACTTCTTTACTTTTTGCACAATGGAGAGGTACCAATCCATTATCCGCTTTTATGCTTACATCAGCTCCACTTGCCAACAGAATTCTTACGAACTCCGGCCTGTCCGACCTCACGGCAAAATAGAGAGGTGTTGCCACTATTGTCCGCTTTCCATTCGATGACTTCCCTCTTAGAAGGGCATTGACAAGATCCGGTTTAGCAATCAATTCCTGAAATTTTGCCTTATTGCAATTAATTATGGCATCATATAAATCTGATTTATCACTGGCCATGACAGGACCATATATCAGGAGAAAGAACACGGCAACAAGGAATAAACATATTGGTTTCCTCATAAATCCTCCTCATCCTCAAAATCGAAAAAGCACCATATACGCTATAGGAACTGGTGCTGTGATTCTTTCATTTCTCGTGGTGTATATGCTACTATTACGATATATCTCTGAGGAATCCTCTATTCCATGGCCTCCCGGCGAGAAGAAGAAAATCATCCCTGCTGCAGGGCTCCGCTATTTAGCCTTGACTGCCGATTTCCCTGCTGATATAATTGTTGAACCCACAGGGCATACTCTCCACGCAGGAGCATTACTGATGGCACTCCATTTGACCCTGAGCATGATAGCACTTCAGGCTCCTGCGCCATGCATCACCGGTAAGTGCCGCCAGGCTTTCCAGCTGCCCTATATCGGGGAATCATGACAGGGAGGTCAAAGCATTTGAGCCAGAAGGAAAGTATCAGTTACAAGCTTTATTCGGAATATCTCACGGCAACAGGTTACCTCGACGGCGAAGAATCGAAGATAACCTACGTTGAGCACCAGGATGTCCGCGCTGCAGCGATGGCTTTGATGGAGGTATTATTGGCCGGGTACGAAAAGGAAATCTTTTCCCAGGTCTGCGGCTGCTGCGGTCAGTGTTGTATCAACAGGACGGTGCTTTTAAATGCCCTGGAAATAGTGACTGTCAGCCATCACCTGGACATTTCAGAAACCGTTTTCAGGGAGAGCTACCTGATGCCTGCCGCAACATGGAATGAGCACGATGGAGCACTGGCCCTGAAGGATGAAAAGTGCGTCTTCCTGGAACAGGGCTCTTCGGGCATTTTTAAATGCGCCATATACCAGGCAAGGCCTTCGTTCTGCAGAGAAATAATGCCTGAGCCGGAGTGCGGTAAAAAAGATCCGGGGAAACTGCTTACCCATGTGGAAAGGCTTGAAATTGAGCCCCAGGCCCTTACCTGCCACCTCACCTCTGGCAGTTATTACCTTATTGAGCAAAGAACTCCCGAACTGCAGGATGCCCTGAGAAAATTGCATGAGGTGGCTTACCCCTGCCTGGGAATGAAGCAAAGCCAGCTTGATCAAATGTCCGGTGATGCCCACCGGCTTCTTGACTGGCTGTTAAATAATCATAAGGCCGGTGTGTCTCCGGAGGTACTTTTGCCCAGATTCTCGGCAGTAAAAGAGATTATTGAGGATCTTGATACTCTCACTCTGCTGCATGAAAAGGATCCTGAGGACCTTGAACAGCTCTGGTCCAAGGTCAGGCATCTTAACGAGCTATTTGGCAGTGCCGATGGGAAAGGCACTGAGGCAGCCATCGAGAAAGCAGGCAGCTGCCGTGAAGAAGTGCCTGTTGACATATGCTTTCAGCCGACGGCCCTGTCAGTTAAGATAAAGTCACAGGATAAGCCTCTCGCCACAACCCTGGATTATCAGCAGCATGGCAGGCTCCTGGATTTAGTGCGCGAGTTCCTTGAGGCTCTGGTGGCTTCCGGAGAGCCCGGCCTGGTTGATGTGCTGGGACACACCGATCCATATTGTTTCATGTGCGGTGTCTGCTGCGGATCATATGACCTGGAGGCAACGGCCGCCGATATTGAAAGACTGGCCGATTATCTGAAAATCTCCGAGAAAGAGGTATGGGAAAAGCACCTTGTGCCGGGCTCGCGCTCCTGGAATCGGAGAGACGGGCTCCTCAGGAGGCTTGAGAAAGAAGGTCATGAAGGGGAATGTGTTTTTCTCAAGGCGAAAAGCCAGACAGAATCAGTCTGCGGGATCTATGAAGGACGTCCCCAGATATGCAGGGATTACCAGGCGAACACCCGGCTCTGCCAGAAACAAAGCCTTTTGCTGAGGGGATATGAGCATATAGGGAACATAATCTCCTGCCAGGCAGCCGACGACATCGTCCGCATCACTACCCGATATACCCATTCACAGAATAAAGAGCCTTTTGTCATACCACTGAAATATTATGACAGGCTTCGAGAGATGTTCCATAAAGTCAAGAGAGAGGTTCTGCAGATTCTGGATACAGGGTCTGGCCATCCAGACATCATCAAATCTGGTGATGTTTAAAAGCTTATTCGAGTGATGAAGGCTAAGGGAAAACAGGTGATGAGTGGTATCGGGCCGGGCATTCCTGCCAACGGCAGGCATGTGGGAGCTCATGCCACTGATTATTTGCGCTGTCCCGCTCGTTCTCGTGAAAACTCTTCACCATCATGGAGATATGAATATTTCTCTGTCAACCTGGTCGAAGTGAGTGATGATTTCGTGTGAATAGCACGAATAATCATCATTGCTGGAATCTACAATATAGATCTTTCCTGCTCCGGCATTGGGTTTTCCATGTATTTTTTCTCTTTTTTCTTCGTCGGTAAGGTGAATATTATGTTTCTCGAGAAATATATCATGAGACTTGTTGTGATATGCTGTGTCCCAGAGAAGGGTGCCATTAAAATCAAAAATTGCCGCTTTATTTTTCATGTACCTCATTCAATCTTCAGGCTCCTGAGCATGGGGAGTGTTCCTTCAGCCTGAAAACTAAATTCTGTGGAGACCGGAACAAAACCCTTCCTGCCCTGGCTTTTATCTGTCACTTATCCAGGAGCACGATCTCCATGTGCTCTTTTCTTCCAGAGTCCCGGCCGCGGCTGTGCTCTTGAAGAGGGTGAAAATAGCCTGGAGTGCAGGAAATTCGCAGAGCTCTATGGGAGAAAAAAAGCATTGCCAAATTTGATGAGTTCTTTCCTGTTGAATGAATCAACTATGCGGGTGAAGCAGGAATTGGAGGCTTCCCTGACAGAACTTGACAAGATTGCCCTACACGAGGAAGCTTATGTCACAGGTATATTATTCAAAAATTGATTCACACACACCCGTTGCAGAGATTCAAAGGATTACTCAGGCTTTGCTGGACAAAATAATCGAGCGGGAACATATCACCCTTGAGAAAGAGATCCCCCTGAAAGTCCATTTCGGGGAGAAGGGTAACACTACTTTTCTCAGGTCTGAAAACTTCGAGGGAATCATTGAATACCTGAAACAGAGGGGTATTGAAACATGCTATATCGAAACCAGTGTTCTGTATGGCGGCCAGAGATATAAAAAGGAGCTGCACCTGAAAACTGCCGAAGAGCACGGATTTACCCAGCTCCCCGTGGTCATTGCCGACGGAGATCAGGGCGAATCTTTTGTAGAGGTTGAAATCAACAAGAACCATTACAAGACCTGCAAGATTGGCAAAGCGTTTCTTGATTATACGCAGCTCATCGTGATCTCTCATTTCAAGGGACACTTGCTGGCAGGCTTTGGTGGCGCCATCAAGCAGCTTTCAATGGGGCATGCCTCAAAGGGCGGCAAGCTGGCAATGCATATGGGCATCAAGCCCAGGATAATCAATAGAAAATGCAGAAAATGCAGGCTCTGCCAGGAAAGATGTAATGAAAACGCCATTACCATTGATAAAAAATCATTCATCGACCACAAAAAGTGTGTAGGCTGCGGTGCTTGTGTTGCCATATGCCCCCACAAGGCAACATCAATACTCTCACTCCAGGGCATATTCAATGCAGTGATCCAGGGGGGAAAGTTTCGCGAGAAGGTCGTTGAATATGCCTACGCGGCGCAGAAAGGCAAAAAAAACATATACCTGAATTTTGCGATGAATGTCACCAAAGGATGTGACTGTGAAGGCAAAAAGATGAAGCCTGTCATGGAAGACTATGGAATTTTCGCCGCCACGGATCCCGTGGCGATTGACAGGGCCTGCTATGACATGGCACTCCGAAAAGGCCGTAAATTCAAGGGGAGTGAACAATTCCTGTATGCTGAAAAAATAGGGCTCGGTTCAACAAACTACAGGCTCATTCAAAGCAATTAATGCAATATTCCCCGCTCTCCCGGGAAGGGCGGCAGGAAAAAAGGGCCTGTCGCTTTCAGCCTCTCAAGGCCGGCCCCTGGCTTGCCCGGTGTGCCTGCTGTCCCTGTTTTTAGCGGAGGCACATTGACAGAGCCCCCGCCAGGGTGTATTATGAGAAACGGATTCACCGCTTGATACGAGAAATACGAAGGAGGAAAGAAATGATGAAAAGAGTCGTTGCAGCACTGCTGGTTCTCTCGTTCATGCTGATGACGCCTGTCATCGCAGCGGCTGAGGAGACAGGCAGCACCAAGTTCGAGCTGGAAGGTAAGATTGTTGAGGCCCTCAACAAGATCGATGTTGACAAGCTGGTCAAGGAGAGCTCCAGCTTCTTTGACAAATATAAATTCTCAGACGAGGATGTCGCTCAGCTCAAGGAGACAACGAAGAGCTTTGCCGGGACGATAAGTGATTATGCAAAAGCACTGAAGGCAGCAGAGCCTGACAAGAAGGTGCCGGCACCCCATGACGGCCTCAAAGCTTACTGCGACCAGCTTCAAGCTTTTCTTGACAAATATAAGGTCACCTGCGAAGATGTCCTTTCTGTAGGTAAGGCGGCTGCCCTCATGGCAATGAGCAATAAAGAAGGCACGAATAAGGATGGAGGCAGCACACCGGTGACCGCCCCCCTTGCAGGCACTGCCGAAGCTAACACCGCCGCTGCAGACGCAAAGATCCCCACCCAGGATGACATGCAGGCAGCATTCGACCGCCTCATCGCTTTTTCAAAACAATACCAGCTGATGGCCGCCGACCTGGTGCCGGTAATCTACAACCTTGGCGATATCGGTATGACGGCCCTGGAGAACAGGGTGGATTTCAACAAGGCCATGGAGACACAGGGATACTGGAGAAAGAAAGTCGCCGCCCTCGGCGCGACAAAGGAACAGTCCGATGCGCTTTTCAAGAGCATCATGGGCCTGAAGCGGAAATACGAGATCAAGATGAGCGATATCACAAAGCTTACCGACGATCTCAGCTCGCAGCTCAAAATCGCCAAACCCGACAAAGCAGCCGAAGAGGAGAAAGAGCCTGACACTGACAGCCAGAAATAATCCACCGGCCTTCACAAGGAACTGGGCCTTATGAAGGCTTAGTCTTCAAGGACCCTGATCAAAGGGGTGCTGGAAAGATTCTTTTGTGATGAGCGCAGTGTTTATCATATGCACTTCTGGCAGCTTTTGCCCTTTGTGCAGTTTTACCATATAATCTATACTTGCTTTTCCCATCTCATAAGGCTTCTGATCTACAAGAGCATCTATTCTTCCTGTTTTCACAAGCTTATATCCCTCATCGGTTCCATCAAAACCAACGATGAGAGGTTTCCTGACCTTTAAGGAATCGACTGCATCGAGGATACCGAGAAGCATAGGCTCACTGTAAGTGAAAATGGCATCAACGTGGGGTTTTTTCTTCAGCGCCTTGCTGGCGCTTGAAAATGCATCCTCCCTTCTCCAGTTTCCCGGCGGTGCGAAAAGTACCTTGACCTGCGGATATTTTTTTGTGACCTCGAGGAATCCTTCCAGTCTCGATTCCTCGCTCTTCGGACCGCCGGGGCCGCCTTCCATGACCAGTACCGTGCCTTTCCCTTTCAGCTTCCTCACCAGATAATCAGCGGCAGATATGCTTCCCCCTTTTTTGTCATTGGTCACTACCCCTTTGGCGCTCGCACCTGCGGACTTCATGACATCCTCATCAATTGCCGCATGGATGAACACCACAGGGATGTTGTTTCGGTTCGCCTCGAGAATGAGAGGGATAGTGTATTTTTTTGAGCTCTCCGCCGCATCCGGCATCATAATGAGCCCCTGGACTTTTGCGTCTATCAGTTTTTTAGTTATCGCCTGCTGCTCCTTCGCCTGGTACTCCCTGTCCGCAATCACCACGAGCACCATATTCTGATCATTCGCAGCGTCTCTCATTCCTTTTTCAATCCTGTCGAAGTACGGATTCGATTCTGCCTGGATGACCATCGCAATTTTCAGCTTGTCGCGAGTCTGTTTTTTGCCAGCGCAGCCACCCATGAAGAAGAAGAAGACAACCGAGAGCAGAGTGAGAATAAGGGGCATATGGAGTTTCACAGAGATGATATTCTATTCCATGCTGCCAAATTCCCTTAAAGAGATCCCCGGTGATGGAGCAGGGCGCCATTTACGGAGATCATCACAGGAATCTCCTGAGCAGTATTCTCACCGCTTCAGGAATATAGGGGAGAAGCTTGCCGGTTTCAAAGGCTGCCCGGGCAAATTTTTCCGTTACATTTCCTGGAGGAATGATTCTTCGCCGCCGCCCTGCCAGCGTGATTGCCTGGCGGGGACAGGTCACGGCACACAGGCCGCAACCCAGGCAGCGTACACTGTCAATATGGACAGACTCTTCCCGTGGTATCGAGATCGCACCTGCAGGGCATTTTTCCAGGCATATTCCGCAACGCATGCAAGTATCCATGGCAACCTCTGCCTGCACGCTGCTGGGAGCGACAGTTGAGCCTCCCGGGACCCTCTTCATAAAAGAGAGAAAAGCACAGCAGCAGGAGCAGCAATTGCACAGAAAGGCCGGGTTCTCGCGCACATTATCCATTATGTGAACCAGGTTCTCTTCCTCGGCTTTCTTCAGCACCTCGAGGCCGTCATTTATGGAAATTGCCTGGGCAAAACCGCGTCTTACCAGGAATTCAGCCGCCTTGCCGAAAGCCATGCAGACTTCCTCGAAGGGATGGGAACATTTCCTGCCCAGATGGAGGCTCTTGTGGCGGCAATAACACCTGGTGAGGGAAAGATACTCAGAGCGGCTGATTATTTCCCCGGCTCGCTCAAAGGACAGCACCGATGTTGAGAGCAGAGGGAAGGCTTTTTCAAGGGGAAGCATGCGGCCCATTTTGGTCTTCAACGTGGCAAACTGTCTGCCGAGCGGGCCTTTCTCATAGGCATCAATAAGTGCAGCCAGCTTCTCCAGGGGCATATCCTGGGAAGTCTTCATGAAGATAAACTCGAAAAGACCGATGATAAGCGGTGAGAGCATATAATAAGCCCTGCCGCCATAAACAGATTCGGTAACGATGCCTCTCTCAGCCATCTCTTCAATGAAGGGGAGAAGCTCACCTGGCTTTTTCCGGACCCGGGGGGACAGCTCTTCAAGAGTAGTCTCAAGAAGGGGAAATTTCGCCGCAATCGCAGCCGTTTCTCTTGTGTAGATGAGGCTCAGGATCTCATAGAGCTCATCTGATTCCGGGGCTCCGACTGGATAAAGATTCAGGCGCTTTACAAGCGGCAGCAGGTGTTCTTTTTCAACGTGCGAGAGATGTCCCATAGTGCCTCTTGATCAGGTGCCGTTGAAGCCTTGGCGATAGTTCCTGTTCTCATCAGGGATAAAGATGATACTTCGTTTCAGCAGAGAGATTCCCTTCACCGGCCGTTCCTTTCATTGTCAATATAGGCCTTCCACCCCGCTTGAGAATCCAAAATGTATTGACTTGGCACCAAGGCTGTGATATATTTTCGGAGATGATTGCAAAGATATGAGAGACTACCTGGAGCGTGAGCGATCGTGGTGCAAGAAAGCAAGGTGGCAGATGATTGTCAATGAGTCCACATTCTTTGATTTCAACCCCAAATTCCTGGAGATCACGAATCCAATCAATGACGGGATGGTGAGAAAAACAAGGATTCTCCACAAGAAAAACCCCGCAATCCGCGATACCATCAGCAAGCTTATAAAGACAGTCGTGGAGACCTACGAGAAAGAGCTTTTTTATGACACCTGCGGCCGCTGCGGAAACTGCTGCAGGAGGTCCGGTGTCTATGTCACGGCGAGAGATATTCAGCAGATAAGCCTGCATCTGAACCTGGATACAGAAGATGAAGCAAGGGAGCTTTACTCCTCAAAGACTCACACATGGAATGAAAAAGATGGAATATTGAAACAGGAGCAGGGCCGCTGCGTGTTTCTGGAAGCCACGCCGAACGGACTGCATGCATGCCGCATATTTCCTGTCCGCCCCCGGGCATGTATGAATCTCATTCCTGCCCAGGAAATGTGCGTGAAATCACCCGAAAAACTCCTGAAAGGAGTAAAGCGCATCACCATAAAGGGAGACAGCGTTGCCATCACTCTCGATTCAGGAAGAAAGTTTGAAGATCACATGATCAATCCCTCTCTTCTCTCCTCTTTTGAGAAGTTAAAAAGCTCACTTCTGGAATTTGAGGAAGAGACTCTCAGCGAATTCTCACATCTTGTTCGCGAGACTGCACGGATTCTTGACGAAGAGCACGAGGATCTCATTTATTGCGGCCTGACCCCGCGAAGGATTGAGAGAATCATAGAGTTACAGGAGATGGTGGCAAACCTTGAGATGATAGAGGAAGCAGGGGAACCCGGGACACCCCTTGTGGGGGAATTAAAAGACAAGATGAAAGCCATCGGGTCTCTTCTGCAGAATAATCTCACTTACAGGACGGGAAAGGCTCAGGGATCTTCGGAAGCCTGCGGCACATGGATAAAAGCCCTGCGGTTTCTTCCCGAGGTCATGTTTGTCATAGGCAGGAGAAAAGAGGAGTGTTTTCAGGGCACCCTTCTTTACCGTGATAACCAGAACATGCTGTCTTTGAGCCGGGAGCTCATCAATGCAGCTCTCGCAATAGACCATGAGCTCCTGAGGGCACACCTGCGGCATAAAGCTCCCGGCTGCTTCATGTGCGGGGCATGCTGCAGAGAGTATCAGCTGGAGATTACGCGGGAAGATGTGGAAAACCTTGCGGCGCATCTGAAGATGACAGTTTCAGAACTGGAGAATAAGTACCTTGGACCTGGGAGATTTACCTGGAACTCATCAGACAGGATCATCACAAAGGTAAAGAGAGGCGCTGATACATGGGAGTGCCCATTCCTCAGGCAGATCGCGCCTGATAAATTCTGCTGCACAATCTATGAGGGAAGACCGCAGATGTGCCGTGACTACCGATCCACCAACCGCCTCTGCAGAAAAACCAGCCTGTCATGGATGCCCCATACTCACGTCCATAATATACTTTATATAGACTGCTATGATTGCACGCTTCATATAAAGACAATTCATGATGAAGACGAAACCAGCATCCCCTTGCTCATAGATCTGACAGATGAAAAAGAGATCTCAGGAATACTCAGCCGTATAAAAGATGAGCTGTGCCGGCATTTTGACCTCATCGGGGTCATTTCTTGTCCGCCGGCACATGAAAGTCCTCATCTTGAGACCGGTCCCCCCGGCCGGAAATAATTGAAAATGTTACAAAAACGTAACGAATTGTTTAAATTAATATGATATAATAATGTTGACATAAATCAGTGTAAAAAACAATCAGGTAAATCCCCGCAGCAGGGTCCATCCTGAGTTTGGGAAAGGGAGAGTGCAAGATGAGCGACTTTGTGGTTTCCCCCGTTTTTCTTCAGAATAAAGAGGAGAAGCCTCAGGCTCCGGTCTCTCAGAAGCCTGAGACCGACAATCCGGAGCTCTATGATACCGTTGATAATCCTCACGCCACGTATTCATCACAATCCAATGCCCTCACGGAGCCCCAGGATACGCCGATCAGCCAGAGGGCAAGAGTACTGAAAGCGAGCGATACCCGCTACCAGAAACTCATGGAATATGCATCGGCGGGCGGATCGTCCTCCTCGGCGGGAATCCAGGCAGATCAGGGCGGGGCTGGCGGACTCGTTCCCCAGATTTACAACGAGCACATCCAGGTGACAAGCGCCTCGACAGCCAGGCCGCTTGTTCAGGCAGCTCCCGGCGGCGCCATCACCGGTGATGACAGGGTAACCCAGAGCCTCACCGCGGCCACGAAAACCCACGGGGTGGTATCCCACTATCTGGGACGGGATTTCCAGTTTCGCGATGGAAAGAGACTCGATATACGGATTGACAAGACCATGGAGAGTAACGAGCAGTCTCCTGCCGGATACCTTCACACCGGCAACAACCCGCAGGTGGGGATCACGGCCGATATGAGAGAGACGGCCAAGGATCCTGATGTAATCTCCCATGAGACAGGGCACGCCATCCTCGACAGCCAGAGACCGGAGTACGACCACCAGACGAACTACCTGCTGACCTCCCCGGAGAAGAACCAGGTACAGGAGGAATTTGCCGACACTACCGCATTATTCACCGCGCTGAATGACAAGGAGGTGTCCAGGAAAGTCATCTCGAGCTGGGAGAGAGGGGAACGCTCCACGGTAGCATCAAGGATTGCCGAAGGAGGGAACAGGGAGTTTGCCGAGCTCGAGAGAAAGCTGGGGGCAGGCGACACAAGGACTCCCGGTGCGCAGGAAGGGATGCGCGATATTTCTCAGCGCCCGAAACCTGAGGGCCCTGCTGCAGAAAGCTCCGGAGCCGCATCATTAGACGATCTCTTCAAAGGGCAGGATCCGCATAAGCAGGCCTTTTCAAGCGGCGTCTACAACAGCGTGTATGACATCTATACACAGATGCGGGCCGAAAATCCCACGATGCCGAAAGAAGTAGCCTTCATCAAGGCAAGGGACGCGGTGGGCTCCGACTTCAGCAGAACCCTTGACTTTCTTCCCGCGGCGCGGGGGAGCCAGGTATTCACCTCCGATCTCTGCAACGCGATGATGAAGGCCGATACCATTGATAACGGGGGCAGATACCGCGAAATTTATGCGAAAAACTTCAGAGAATCGGGAATCGACATGAATCTCACTGCTTCACTGACCAAGGCACAGGAGGCCTGGACCGGCAGGCTCGGAGAAAACCCGGCCCTTGCCCTGCCTGCAGGCCTTCGCACAGGCAGGGAATTCCTGCGCACCTCAGGGAATGCTTCCCCGGGCGGAGATGAGGCCTCTTCAACAGCCATGGCGCAGCGCTATTTTGACGAGAACCGGGAAGCCCTCGGCATGCCCCCGGGCGTGAAAATGAGCCCTCAGCAGCTTTACCATAATGACCGCGGCGAGACATTCATCGCCTATTCCGGGGGAGGGCACCGGTATGACACTCAATCGATGGAGAGCGTCATTTTGGGCTTTGACAGAAAGGGAAGGATAATTCACTCAGAGGGAAATCTGACACCGGACGCAATGCTGGCGAATTAGCCCTTGCGGAATAAGCGGGTTTAGCTCCCTGTGCAGTATTCAAAGTGCATGCGATCATTTTTCAGCTGCTTGAAGCCGTATTTTTCAAATATCTCTGCAAGCTGGTTCTGGTCCTCTGTCGGATATGAGGTATTAAATCCATTTCCCGGCTGTCCGGCATTCACATCAAAGGCGATGCCCCAGGAATGATTGCTGAGAGACCCGCCACCGGTAGTATCACGATAGTAAGAGCATCCGCCAAAATCCTGCTTGAGAAGATGGGATTTGCCTCTGTCCCTGACCTCTTCAAACATGGTCTTCATTCTCTCGGCAAGCTTCTCATGGCAGGTCACCTCAATCATCTCTCCATTTTTGCCTGCCGGCATTTTCATTTTCGTCTGATGTGATCCCGGTTCACCGAAGGTCTTTGTTTTCTCGCTGTATCCTTTAGGTACCTCAAGAGGCGGCAAGGTTTTTGACGGCTCGACCTTTTCCATGGCTGCGCCTGTTCCCTCTCTTTTTGCATCCTGAGGGCTTTTACCTTCACTGATGGCTTTATTGTAAGCCTCCTGAGAGGCCTTATCCACTGCTTTCTGATCCTCTTCGCTCATTTTGCCTTTGTACTTCTCAACGAACTGCTCGTTTCCGATGTCTTTTATTTCCTGATCTCCGGCTCTGCCTGCAGCCCTCTCCTGCTCGATATCATTTGATCCACCGAGCCGGGCATTCTGCGATGCCTGCTGCATGGCGCCCTGAACTCTCTCTCTCATTGCGGGATCGAGTTTTTCCATCTCCTTGATTCGATTGTGATTCCCCTGAATCTCATTTACTCTTGCCGATGCCGCCTCTTTCGCCGCTTTCACGGCCTTATCATTGCTCTCACCTTTTTGTCTTGCCGATTTATAGGCTTCCTCTGCAACAGTGCTGACTGAAGTCTTTTCCTTTTCATCAAAGCTCTTGTACTGCTGCCTGGTGGTGCTTCCATTTTCAATGGCTCTCTGGAGCTCTTTCAGGCTGGAATGATCCTTCTGGATGTCCCTGCCTGTCTTTCTGGCAGACTCCTCGGCATTCTGCATGGACTTCCGCTCATCGCCGCTCTTCTGCATTTCCTGTTTATAGGAATCGTGAGAAGCCTGATAGACTGATCCTTTTTCATCCTGGTTCATATCCTTCATGCCTGAGCTTAAAGACTTAGAACCATCTATCTTTTCAACAACCCTGCCCCTGTCAACGGCTTCTTTTTTGCACTGTTCATCATCCATACCCTGGCGCATTGCAGCAACATAGGCCTTATCCATTTCGCGCCTCATGGTTTCCCTCTGTTCATCGTTCATCTTTGAAATGGATTCGTCAAGAGCCTTCTCACGCTTCATATTATTCAGCTGCGCGTCAACGGCTTTATCGGCCGTCTTTTTTATTTCTTCGGGGGATTTTTCCTGGGCATTCCCCTCTGAAACTGATCGCTGCCTGATCTTATCGGCTCTTTCCCTGTCGCCGGGGCTCAGGTTTTCTATTTCTTTTGACCTGTCGCTGTCCCTTTTTGCCTCTTTTGACTTTTCATTTCCTGCTTCTGTTGCGGCCCTTAAAGCCTTCCAGTCCTCTGCACCCTCTTTTTTTGCCTTCCTGTAAGCATCTTCTGCGGCCGTGCTCACCGATGCCCTGGAGGTATCATCAAGATCCTTTATTCTGTTTTTAATCTCGCTGTTATTTTCGAGCCTCTTGTGTATCTCTTTCAGGCTGCCGCTCTCTTTATCGTTATCATTGTTCTTCTCTTTGTCCTTATTCACCCCGTTCCAGCTTTCACTGAAAGCTTTGAGGGAATCCGCAGTGCTTTTTGAGCTTTTTTCGGGTCCTTTTATTTCCCTTGATATTGAGACCCTATCAGTCTTTGATGCTTCGCTGCCCTGGCTCTCCTCCTGGTCTGAGGGCGCCACCTGTGAAAGTCCTGATTTATTGGCGCTCTCGGCAGACGCCGCCTCTTTCTGCGGCATGGCATTGTCGTCAGGCTGAGTTGTCTGGCTGCGGTAACTGCCTGCATCCTGAACAGCATCTATCGTGAAGTCGTTATCATCGCTCCCCATAGTCCCTCCATGCATTTATGACGGAATCTGAATGCCCTTTTCTCTTTATCACTCCATTCAATGAAAATTTCTTGAAATAACCATTGCCATTATGTTAAAATATTGTTAATTTATTATGAATTTGCAGGTTCAATAATCAGACATCAGAGAGTCCCCTTTTTTCACCAAAAAAAAGATTGAGGAAAAGCTCTCCGGACGGGAGCAGGAGATGACAGGCAAGGTAAAATGATCATGCAGCAAATTTATGGACAGCTTCAGGAAAATTTCAAAAAAATATTCGGGGCTCACGATCACCCGCGTTATTTCTTCGCGCCCGGCCGCGTAAATCTTATTGGTGAGCATACTGATTATAACGGCGGCAATGTTTTCCCATGCGCCCTGGATATTGGCACCTATGCACTGGCACTCCCCCGGAAAGATGAGGTCATTCGCTGCTATTCCGAAAATTTCCCCGCAACCGGAATCATTGACTTCACGCTGGACAGCCTGATTAAGGAAGACCGGCACGACTGGGCAAACTACCCTAAAGGCGTGCTCAGGGTCATGGCAGATAAAGGTCATAGGCTCAGCAATGGTCTTGATATTCTGTTTTACGGCACTATTCCGAATGGCGCCGGATTATCTTCTTCCGCATCAATCGAGGTATTGATGGCAACTGTTGTGAGACATTACGGCAATTTTGCGGATTTACCGGGTGAAGAGCTTGCCCTGCTCTGCCAGAAGGCAGAGAACCAGTTCATCGGGGTAAAGTGCGGGATCATGGATCAATTCGTCATTGCAATGGGAAAAACGGATCATGCGATTCTATTGGATTGCAATACTCTCTCGTATCAATACGCTCCCCTGAAGCTTGGCGAGCACCTGATCGTGATTGCCAATACCAACAAGAAACGAGGCCTGGCAGAATCCAGGTATAATGAGCGCCGTGCTGAATGCGACCATGCTTTATCTCAGCTGCAGACCAGGGTGCCGGTTAAATCCTTATGTGAGCTGGATGTGGCACAGTTGGAAAAGGTGAGAGACGTGGTAACCAGTCCCGTGGAATATAAGCGGGTGTTTCATGCGGTAAGCGAGAACCAGCGCACCCTGGCCGCATTTAAAGCCCTGCAGATAAATGATTTGACCACCTTCGGCGAACTTATGAATCAGTCGCATATTTCACTTCGTGATTATTATGAAGTAACCGGCAAAGAATTGGACAGCCTGGCGGCAGCAGCCTGGAATCATACCGGATGTACCGGCTCACGAATGACAGGAGCCGGTTTCGGCGGGTGCACCGTAAGCCTGGTAAACAAGAATCAGGTTGATGATTTCATCAGGTGTGTCGGTGCTGATTACAGGCACTCCACAGGCTTGGAGGCGGATTTCTATGTGGTAAAAGCCGGGAATGGCGCCGGTGAAATAAATCAGGAGTTATCTCATGAAACACCAGGCATCAGCAGCAAATCTCTATGAGCTGATCGAGCTCTTTCTGGCCAGGTCCCTTGAGCTTAAGCTGACAACTCATCGCGACATCATTTATCTGAGAAATAAATTATATTTAACCCTGGGCCTGAGCGCACCGCGGCAGTTTCCCTCAATAGCGCCTGATTCATTGGCTGCGCAGAGCCTGGCAACTATAGCTGAAAATATTTATCTGTCACTTGATGGCGCTCGGAGTGCCCGCCTGGGAGAAAATCAAGAGCAGGCGGAAACTCATTTAATTGATTTATTGCTGCCGCTCCCTGGCACGGTTGAGAATATATTCAGGCAATTGCAGCAGAATAAAGGAATCAAGGCTGCAATAGACTGGTATTATCAGTTCAGTAAGGATACCAATTACATCAGAACGGCAGATATTGCTAAAGATCAATCCTGGCAGAGCCGTACACCCTTCGGCCACGTGGAGATAACAATTAATCTCTCAAAGCCGGAAAAAGACCCGCTTGACATTGCCCGGGCCAATCTGATCAAGCCCGAAAACATCGAATATCCAAAATGCCCGCTCTGCATTGAAAACGAAGGATATGCGGGAAGCAGCTCCCAGGCCTCCCGCCATAATCATCGCCTGCTGGAAATTCAGTTAAACAATAAACCCTGGTTTTTTCAGTATTCACCCTATTCCTATTATCCTGAACACTCGATAGTCATAGATCCTGTACATTGCGACATGGCAATAAATCAAAACACTTTCGCCAATCTCTTTGATTTTGTTGATTCAGTGCCTCACTATATTATTGGCTCAAACAGTGATATTCCAATTGTCGGCGGCTCAATACTGTGCCATGATCATTATCAGGCAGGCAATCATATCTTTCCGATTGAAAAGGCAAAAATAAAAAATACCTATAAAATCGACAGTTTTGCCCATGGGGAAGTGAATCATTTATCGTGGCCTGTGACCACTCTGCGGCTCATCGGCTCCCGGCAGGATTTGACTCTTTTGATCACCATCGTTATGGCAAAGTGGTATGGCTATAATAATCACGAATTAGATATAATTTCCCATGATGCTCAAGGGAATCGTCATAATGGCATAACACCGATTATGCGTAAACTTGACAAAGATAAATACTGCGTATACCTGTTATTACGCAATAATCGTACCACTGATCAGCATCCTGAAGGCATTTTTCATCCTCACCGCCATCTGCATCACATAAAAATGGAAAATATCGGATTGATTGAGGCGATGGGGCTGGCTATTCTCCCTGGCAGGCTTGCAGGCGAACTGGCGGAATTGGAGAAGCTCTTGCTGCTCAATGATAAGAAATCAGCTCTTTCGAAGCTGTCATCAGATCAATCGATGGGAAAGCATGAGCAATGGCTGGCTGCTTTATATGATAAATATGATACTTTTCACTCAAGCGACGTCAAGGAGATAATCATGCAGGAAGTGGCTGATAAATTCGTCCAGGTGATTGAATGCTCCGGAGTCTTCAAGGAGACACCGGAAGGAAACAACGCCATGGCTCTATTCATCTCTTCACTGAAGTAAAATATTCTTTATGCGAGCCGGTGCACATAATCGATCACCTCGCGGACCGTGTCCAGGTTATCTGCCCTTATCATGTAGTAATAGTCATTCATCACCTGGGCAAAGATGCCCGGCATTTCGCCTTTTTTGACAATCAGGCTCCCCCATTTCTCCATGATCTGGTCGTGGGAAGAGAGATACGACTTACTGTGTTTTCTCCCGATATAACAGCAGTGGTACTTTCTCTCGACCTTTGCCTTGAACTCGTTGAGGACCACTATGTTGGCCCACTCCTGGTAGACTGCGTATTCCAGAGATAATCGATCGCCAATTCCAGGGCAAGCCGATCACTGATT
>JAVHLM010000030.1 GCA_031082125.1 Candidatus Eremiobacterota bacterium | reverse complement strand
TCCCCGAAGCGGAAAAGCTCACCGAGGATATCACCTTCGGCTCCATCGACAGGGACGAGCGGGCAGCGCGCATTGATTTTCTGCTCTGCGAGGCAGTCCGCGGCCGCATGGCACTGGATCTTACACTCGGCGGCATTCTCGTCACTCTGAAAACAAAGGGGGTTGGGGAGTTAGGATACCGCTCCATGGGGACCTTCGCCACGGAGCATCTCTCTTTCTCGGGGCGCACCGCGTCGGAGCTGATGCGCAACTTCGAGCTTCTCAGGGCGCTCCCCCTCACGCGGGAGACCTATCTTGAGGGCAGGATCGCAAAGAGCGCCCTCAGGCATCTCTCGAGGGTCGCGACGCCTGAGAACGAGTCCCGGTGGCTCGCCATTGCAGAGGTGCGCTCCCTGTGCGGCCTCGAGAGGGAAGTGAAAAGGGCCCTCGCTGAAAGAAAGGCCGATGGGGCGCCCGGTTCTGAAGGAAGCCTGCGCGCGGCGGGCGGGGCGTGCGATGATGCGCACGGTGACGGAAACGAGGGCACGATGCTGTATTTCAGTGTGCCGCCCTCCCTTGCCCTCACCTGGGACTTCGCCCTCTCCCTCTTCAGGGACAAAGAGCACTATGACGGGCCTGTCGCCGGATTTGTCGAGGCCCTCCTTGCCAACTTCCTGGCCTCGGGGAAGGTCGCCCCGGAGCTCCCGGCCCTTGATGCCAAGGGAAATCGCCCCCTCTTCTCACGGGTGCCCCTCATGAAGAGAAGGATGGGAAACCGGCGTGTGAGCGATCCCGATGAGGGTGTCGGGAAGGCCTTCGGAAGCCCTTCCTGCGGCGCTCCCTGGGAGCTGCCCTGGAGCATCCATTTTCCGTCGTGGCTGGAAGAGGCCCGGTCCGGCGGAGAATACGCCGGGGTCTCCGCCAGGGCGTTTGCGGGCCGCCTCCGGAGGGCCGCCTCCATCCGCCAGAGGCTTGACGTGGCCGCGGGAATGCTCCTTCGGGCGATGGATGATCGGCAGCTCCACCGCCTTCTCGGCTATGAGTTCATCGAGGACTATGCAGGGGAGCGCTGCGGCTTCTCGATGGCGCAGACCCGCCAGCTCATCAGGCTCGCCGAGGGATTCCGCCGCCACTCCCTCACCGAAGACGCCTTCAGGAAGGGCGTCATCACCAGGGAGCAGGCGCGCCTCATTCTCCCCCTGGTGGACTCCAGGAATGAATCGCAGTGGATTGCCTATGCCGCGAGCGTGCCCACGGCGGACCTCAGGGAAGAGGCGGGGCGAGTTGCCAGGATCCTTGAATATGACTGCCTGGTCTCCCACAATTATACTTTGCTTCCCGGCCTCCGCTATCTCACCGACGAGAGGTTCCGGGGCCTTTCTCCGGAGGTGCAGGACTGCATACGTGATGGCTCGTGGTATAAGGGCCCCTCTCTTTGCTCTTCGTGGCCTCTCGCGTCAGACGACGAGAAGCTCATTGCAGGCCGCGACAGGCGCTTTGATGCGCCCTGGAGGTACTTCAGCGATGTCGATGAGATGATGGCCTCCGAGGCTTCCCTTGAAATTGAAAGAAATTCGAGGCTGTGTGCGGGGCAAAAAGCCCGGCAGATCTGTACCATCCCCCGGGGCGAGAATCCCGAGGAGACCTTCCTGGTGGACATCCTCACGGCGGGAGATCCCTCGCCGGCGGCAGGAAGCTCCATGATGATAAAATTCTTTCTCCCCCGGGAGCTTGATCAGGTCTGGAACGTGGCGGCACGGGCTTTTCTCAGTCATATCGCTCAGGCGGAAGGCGCTGACAACCTGGGCCAACCGGAAGAGATATTCCTTGCCGCCCTCCTTGCCGACTATCTCAAGACCGAGGGCACCTTGAAAAAAGCGGCCCATCACCATAAGATCCTCAAGCGGGACCGGTTCCGCTGCCAGACCCCGGGCTGCCGGTGCCGCCGCAACCTCCATGTGCACCACATCATCAGGCGCTCCCAGGGCGGCACCGATGACCCCTGGAACCTCATTGTGCTCTGCGAGGCCTGCCACCTCCACCTGCTCCACGGCCTGCGGACTCTCACCGTGAAGGGCAGGGCGCCTTATGATCTCATCTTCACCTTCGGCTCCCTCTCGGAAGGCACCCCTTTCCTGGTCTATGAAAAGGGGCTCCTGGCGGGTCTGCATATGAAGGGCGAACGCTATCAGCTTTTGTTGACATTCTGAAAATAGTGGAGTCTGTCACCATTTTCTGGTATAATGGACTGTGATCCCTTCTTTTCGGGAAAGGAGCTGAGCCCTATGGATATAGGAAAAATCGGAGGCACCCACCTGCCCGGCATCGCCTCACCCACCAACTCCTCGTCGTTACCTGCACCGCAGGCGGATTCACCGCAGGCCCGCGACGAATTCACTCCATCCCCCCCTCAGGACACTCCCCGCCATTCCGGGAAAATGGCCTCCGTCGCCTCCCAGGTGCTGCTGGACGGCGATCTGAAGCCCGCCTTCCGGATGAAGGAGAAATGGGCCGTGCCCAGAAGGTCCGGCATCTCCCCCCACCCCAACGTGGGACCGAATGGCGAAATAAACGCCTCGACCTTCGGCAACTTCACCGTCGTGAAGGACGGCAGGGAGATCCTCTCAAAGGAGATGGAGGACCCCGCGCAAAAATACGCGGGAATGCGCACTCTTGCCGTGAACCGCCCTCCTGCCTTCAGTGATGACGGGAAGGCCTATGTGCCGGACCGCTCGGGGAGGCTCCATGCCTTCGACCTCGGCACGGGAGAGCAGCTCTGGGAGTTCAACACCCGCAATGACGGCGGCGTGCCTTCACCGGTCCTGGGCAAGGGCAACAGGCTCTTCCTCCGCGACGGGGAAGGCAGCCTCTATGCCCTCGACAGGGCCACGGGAAAGCAGCAGTGGGCCCTGAAGAAATGGGCCTTCGCCTTCAAGGCGAAGGAGAACTCGGTGCCGCAGCCGGAAAACCACCCGCCGGCCCTTGCGCCTGACGGCACGGTCTTCGTCGTGGGCAAGAAGGGTACCATCCATGCCGTGGACGGCGAAACGGGAAAACTCAAGAAGGGCTTCGAGCCCTATGATGCGGGAGAGAGCATCTACTATTCCTTTTCTCCTTTCTGCGATGATCAGGGGCGCCTCTATGTCCCCCTGAGGGGAGAGAAGGACGCGAGGTGGAGCATTGCCTGCCTTGACGGCGCATCGGGGAAAAAGCTCTGGGAGAGCCCCACGGGCGAAAACATGGTGGCTCCCGTCATTGCCCCCGACGGCACGGTCCTCGTGGGCACCACAGGCGCCACCTGGATAACGAAGGACCACAAGGGCGAAAGCCAGAAAATCATGGCCTTCAGGCCCGATGACGGCAGCATTGAATGGGAGACACCCATCGCCGGCCGCATCGAGGGCATCACGCTGGACCCGGCGGGGAAGAAGCTCGCCGTGCTTCACTCAAGGACCAACTTCATCGAGGAATGGGAAGAAATCGAGTCCATTGATGACATCTCCCTCGTGGACATGGCCACCCACCTTGCCCGCGTGAACGCAAAACCGGGCACCTCCGAGAAGGACGGCATCCACTCCATCAGCTTCGCGCCGGACGGGAGCCTCATCGCCTACGCCTATCCCGACACCGTGAAAGCCTTCACCATAGAGGACAGCGACCTTTATGTCGGGAAGGACGGGAAGGCCCTCACCGCGGGGGAAATCCAGAAACAGCAGGACGGCGCCGCAGGATCGTCAGGCGATGGCGCAAAAGCCGTAATCGTCGAGGACGGGCTCGTCGAGATAGACGGCCTGAAGCTCAGGAAGAAGGATGGCAGGTTCCAGAAGCTCTGAGGCTATTTTATATAGTAGCCCGAGACTCTCCACTTCCCGTCCTTGTCAAGCATCGGGGTGACTGTTTCCACCGCCGCGGCCTTTTTCTGAAATGACGTGTCATACTGTATGATGACATACTCGCCGTCAGGCGCTCCCGGGAGCGTCTTCGAATAAGTCTTGGACTTGAGCTTTCTTGAGAGCACTTTCCCCAGGGGGTCTCTGACGCCTTTCAGCGAGGCCTCAAGGCCTGCCTTGGTGACGGCGCCCTTGAAGTAAGCAGAGGCCTGATCCCAGGCCTTATCGTAGCTCCCCTTGTCCACGAGGGCGAGCCAGGTCCCGGATGACGCGACAGCGGCCTTCTCCCTGGCTTCGTCAGCGGTTGCCGCAGCGCTGCACACAAGGCCCGCAGCGAAAAAAGCGACCGCGATAAACAGAACATGACTTTTTTTCATGGGCTCTCCTTTTCAAGACAGTGTGTCATAGGTTATTATAGCAGAAAAAGAGGCAAGGTGAAAGCTCTCAGGAAAACCTGCAATGTCCCCGCGACAACCTGTCTGTCATTCCCGGCAGGACAGAGAGGATTCCGCCCCAGGCCCGGAGAAAACGGGCTATAGTGACCCTATGCCAGATACCGGAGGTGCTCCATGCGTCTTACCGCCCTTATGCTTCTGCTGATGCTCTGCTTTTCCCCGCCTGCGCAGGCGGGGATCTTCAAAAAGGGAAAATCCCCCGAAGAGCAGCGCCAGGCGATTCTGAAACGCTCCCAGGACATACTCTCGGCCCTCTACAAGGCCCGTCCCGGCGCGAAGGCCGCGGTAGAAAAAGCTTATGGTTACGCCACTTTCAGCGATTTCGGCATCAAGATTCTCGTTGCCGGGACCGGCAGGGGGAGCGGCGTCGCCGTCACCAACAAGACCAGTGAAAAAGTGTATATGAAAATGCGGGAGCTCCAGGCGGGGCTCGGCTTCGGCGTCAAGAAATTCATGCTGATCTTTGTCTTCGACAATGAAAAGGCCTTCAGGAACTTCGTCGATTCGGGCTGGACCCTCGGCGCCCAGGGCACGGCGGCGGCAAAGTCGGGGAAAACAGGGGGCGCTCTCCAGGGAGCGGTGCCTATGTCTGACGGTGTCTGGCTCTACCAGCTCACCGAGGGGGGGCTCGCGCTGGAGGTGACCGTCAAGGGGTCCAAGTTCTCAAAGGACAAGAACCTGAACGCCAAGGCGGGAGATGCCGGCGGGGAGAAGGAGACGGGAACCTCCGGCGAGGATGAATGAAATGCCGCTTTGGGCAAAGCCCATGGCGACAATGACACAGGACAGGGAGCCGAGAAATCCGGGAGCGCCGGGCAGGAACTCCCCGGCCCGGGATTGAAGGTATTTTCAGGGAGGTTCCCGGAATGCTGCCTCAGTTTATCTTCACCTATCTCAATGAGAACAAGCGGCCCGTCACGGGCATCATCGAGGCACCTGACCGCGAGAGCGCCCTGAAGAGGCTTTCCACCTCCTACTCGACCGTGATAGAGATCAAGGAGGTCAAGGAAAGAAAAGTCCTCTTCGGCGGGTCCATAAGCGGCGAGGAGCTCCAGGTCGTCACCAGGCAGCTTGCCACGATGCTCCGTGCCGGCGTCCCGCTGCTGCGCGCCCTTGAGATAATCACCTCCGACTCGGAAAACGCTTTTCTCCAGTCGGTCTTCGTCCATATCACCGAGGGAGTCAAGGAGGGGAAGGCCATATCGGAGATGCTGAGCCGCCATCCCAACGTGTTCCCGCGGTTCTACCTCTTCATGGTGGAGTCGGGGGAGACGGGGGGAAAGCTCCCCGAGATCCTCTTCAAGCTCGCCGAGTACATAGAGAATGCCGAGAACCTCAAGAAGAAGGTGAAATCGGCCCTCATGTACCCCGTGACGGTCATGATTCTTGCCTTTGCCATCTCCGTCTTCATTTTCATGTTCGGCGTCAAGCAGTTTGAAGAGATATACAAGGGCCTCGACGCTCCCCTGCCCTTCTCCACCCAGATTTTTCTCGCCGTGGCCGACTTCATGTGGAGATACTGGTACCTCATCGCCGCGGGGGTCATGGCGACGCTTTACCTGCTGAGCCGCTATGTGCGCACCAGCAAGGGCGAGCTTGTGAAGGACCGCATGCTGCTGAAGCTTCCCGTCATAGGCCCTCTCCTCAGGCGCCTTGCCATCGCCCGCTTCGCGAGGACTCTCAGCTCCCTCCTCTCGGGGGGCGTCTCGACGCTGAAATCCATCGAGCTGGTGAGCGGCAGCGTGGGCAACAGGGTGATGGAAAAGATGATCATGAACCTCCTCAGGAGGACCAAGGAGGGGGAGTCGATGGCCGAGTCCCTCCGCCAGGGCGGCGAGTTCACCAAGATGGCCGTCAGCATGATAGCGACCGGCGAGGAGTCGGGGACTCTTGAGACCATGCTCAACGAGATAGCCGATTTCTACGAGCTCCAGGTGGATGTGATGCTGAAAAACATGGCGTCCCTTATCGAGCCGCTCGTCATCGTCGTGGTGGGGATCTTTGTAGGCCTGCTGATTATTTCGCTGGGCATGCCCCTCTTCAACCTGGTGCAGGTGCTCGGCTGAGCGCCTGACAAGAACGAGGGAGAAAGTCTCATGAAGAAGGAAAAGGGCTTCACATTGACGGAGACCATCGTCGCGTTCGCCTTGGTCTTGATCGCGGCGCTGGTGATACTCACCTCATTCTCCTCGGGCAGGAAGGGGCTCCAGAAGTCGGAGCAGCGCGTCCATGCCGCGTACCTCGGGAAAAGCCTTCTTGACTCCATGCGGTCCGGCGGCTTCGACAGCATCGTCCCTTCATCGGGGACCATGGTGTTCCGGGGCATCAACAACGGGGCCCCTTACTCTGAATCATTCTCCTACAGCACCTTCGTGCAGAGCGTTGACGCCGACAAGAAGCTCCTCTGGGCGGAGATAACTTGGAAAGACAGTACGGGAACAAGGAAGCTGGTGATGGAGACCATCATTGTGAGGAAAGGCGCAGGTTAGGAGGCATGAGAAGACCATGGTGATCCGCACGCGGGCTCCCCGGGGGCTCACCCTCGTGGAACTGCTCATCACCTTCGTGATGCTCCTTTTTCTTGTCGGGGTCATGACCCTTATGACCGTGAGAAGCAAGACCGTCTTCCAGGGAGCGGCCGCCCATTCGGCGGCCCGCCAGGACCTGCAGACCGTGCTGATGAAGATTGCCCAGGAGGTGAAGTCCACTCACAAGGCCCTCATCACCGACGGCTCAGCGATAGGCAAGGGCGCCTTCAGCTTCATGGCGGCGACGGACAGCAATGGGCGATTCATCACCGCTGCGGGCGGCTCACTGGTATGGCAGAAATACGTCATCTATTATATCCCTGCAGGCACCACCACGCTGCTGAGAAGAGAGGTGTACCGCGATTTCACCGACCCCGCCACCAATATTCCCCTCACGGCAAGTGAGCTGGCAACCCTCTGCAACGGCACCGGCACCACGGTCATGAAAACGGCACAGAAGGTCAGCCTCACGCCTGACAGCAACGCCACCATGTCTGCCGCGATACTGCATCTTCAGACCGAGACAGTGAATCAGCATGGGAAAAGGGACACCCAGTCGGCAGACCTGACGGTGCTCCTCTATAATCTGAAAAGAAAGTGAGCACAGGGCAATGAAGAGGCACCGCGGATTCATCCTGGTAGTGGCTCTGCTGGGCATAGGCATCATGTTCTTCTTTGCCCTCAGCATGGTGCGCCACTACGCCGCCGACAAGTCACTGTCATCAAGGGGTGAGAACACCCTCATCGCCGAGCAGGCCGCCATCGCCGGCGTTGAGGACGCCATGATCCAGCTCAAGACCGATACCAGGTGGAGCGCAGGATTCAACAAGGCGGTCCTCCCCCACTCGGGGGCGACGTACACCGTGACCTTCGACAAGAACCAGGCGGCCATTCCCTACTCGACCAACAACGCCACCGGCAGCACGGCCCTCACCGGCTACGGGGGAAGGATCGTCCCCCCCCAGTTTGTCCATTTCATCGCGAAAGGCGAGTACAGGGGTGCCGTGGCCTATGAAGAAGTGCTGGTGACAAGGGGGACCAAGTACAAGGTGGCCCTCTTCGGGTCTGACTCGATCTTCCTGAGCGGCACCGTCTATGTTGACAGCTATGACTCAAGCCAGGGGACTTACGCGCAGACGAAGAGGGCGAGCGGCGGCGATATGGCAACCAACGCGTCGGCGCCGGGATCGGTCACGCTGAAAAATGTCTCTATTATGGGCACCCTCTCGGTGGGTCCCGGGGGCTCGGAGGCGACTACCCTCAACATCATAGGCTCACCTTATTATATGGCCTTTTCAGTGCTGTACGAGACACAGAGCCTTCCCCCCACGCCTTTTCCCGACATGGGAGCGAGCAAGGGGACAGTCACTGCAGCGAGCAAGCAGACGGTGAGCATCATGCCGGGCACCTACAGCGGCTGGGACGCCAAGGGAGGCATCATCGATCTCGCAGCGGGAAACTATGTCATCACGGGGGACATCACCATGTCGTCAGGGTCCGTCATCCGGGTCAAGAACGGGCCCGTGAACCTCTTCCTGCAGGGCAATCTCAACTCTTCGTCGGGAGCGTCCATCGCAAACTACACCATGCAGTCCCAGCAGCTGAGCCTCTACGGGGGTACCGCCGCCCAGTCCATCAATCTCCAGGGGCTCTCGGGGACCATGCTGTCCCTCAGGATTTATGCCCCGATGGCGGCCCTCACCTTCGGAGGGGGAAACGACTTCTACGGATCATTCGTGGCCAAAACCCTCACCGTGAGCGGCAACAGCAACTTTCACTACGACTCGGCCCCCACCAAGGTCTCGACAGAGGACCCCTTCACCCCCGTGATCACGATGCGCTGTTCTCCCCGCTGGTGAGGCCGAGAAGCTTCTCCACGCGCTCCCTCAGGGCCGCCTGGGTGAAGGGCTTTCTCAGGAAGTCATCGGCCCTCACCTTCCTGACCTGCTCTTCCACGTCGGGGTCGATGACCGAGGAGATGATGAGGAACGGTATTTTCTTGTAGCGGCCGCTGTATTTCATCAGGCGCGCCACCGCGAGGCCGTCAAGGAGAGGGAGGATTATATCGCAGATTACCCCGTCGGGGGAGAAATCCTGGACGGCCCGGTAAAGCTCCAGGCCGTTCGAGAAGCAGGTGATCTCCACTCCCTCTATTTTAGAGACCGCGAGACGCACAAAGCCGAGCACATCGGGATCGTCATCGGCACAGTACAGTTTCTTCATACTAAAGCCGCTCCATCACTACTGTTCGCACGAGCTCCTGGAAGCTCGTGACTCCGGCAAGCCATTTCTCTATGCCGCTCTGCCTGAGGCTCATGAAATTATGCTTCATGGCAATATCGGTGAGGTTTTCGGAGGTCATGTCCTTCTCATGGAGGCGCCTCATCTCGGAGGTGATCTCCATCAGCTCGTAGATGGCGACCCTCCCCTTGTAGCCGCTGTGCTCGCAGCTTTCGCAGCCCACGGGTCTGAAAGGCGTCGCCCCCTCGGGGAGCGAAGGGAGCTTCAGGACCTTCAGCAGCGGCTCGTCCACCTCAAGGGGGACCTTGCACCGGGGGCAGAGCCGCCGCACGAGCCTCTGGGCCAGGACGCCTATCAGGGTCGTCATCACCAGGTAGCCCGCCACGCCCATATCGATGAGCCTCGTAGCCGCCGAGGGGGCATCGTTGGTGTGGAGCGTGCTGAAGAGGAGGTGGCCTGTCAGGGCTGCCTGGATGGCTATCTCAGCCGTCTCGATATCGCGGATCTCTCCGACGAGCACAATCTCGGGGTCATGCCTGAGGACGGCCCTCAGGGTGTGGGCGAAGGTGAAGCCGATGTGCTGGTGCACCTGGAACTGCGTGACACCGCTCACCTGGCTCTCGACGGGATCCTCGATGGAGATGATCTTTTTCTCGGGTGTCAGGATATGCTCGAGGGTGGCGTAGAGGGTGGTGCTCTTCCCCGACCCCGTGGGCCCCGTGACGAGAAACATCCCGTAGGGAGTCGAGACGAGCCTGAGGTAGGTCTCATAGAGGGCAGGCGCGAATCCAAGCTTCTCAAGTGACGACCTCTCGCCGCCTATGTTCAGGATCCTTATCACGATGGACTCGCCAAAGAGGTTGGGGATGATCGAGATCCTCAGGTCATAATCCTTTCCATCCACCTTGAACGTGGTGCGGCCGTCCTGGGCCAGGCGCTTCTCCGAGATGTCCATGCTCGCGAGTATCTTGATGCGTGAGGTGACAGCCTTGAGCAGGTGGAGGGGCGGCGGGGGATATTCCCTCAGGATGCCGTCTATCCTGTAGCGGAGCATGACGCCTTCCTTGTAGGGCTCCAGGTGGATGTCGCTGGTGCCCAGCCTGATAGCCGAAGAGATGATATGGCTCACCAGCTTGATCGAAGGGGCATCCTCGGCCTCGAGGCGGACTTCCTCTTCCTTTTCGCTTCCCTTTTCCTCTTCTTCCGCGCGCATCATGCTCATCATCTTCTCGGCTGACCGCCCGCCTGCCAGGTAGTAGCGGTTGATGGCCTCCTCGATGTCGCCCCTGAGGGCCACGAGCTCTTCCATGGAGAATCCTGTCTGGTGATGGATGAAATCCTCGACATCCAGGTCGCCTGGCGAGGTCACGGCAACATAAATCCTGTCCCTGATGGTGAAAAGGGGCATGAGGGTAAAGCGGCGGGCCACATCTTCGGGGACCAGGGAGAGTGCCCCGTCTTCGGGCTCATAATCGGCGGTCATCACGGAGGGGACATTGAAGTGAAGGGAGAGGGACCTCAGGAGCTCTTCCCTGGTGAGACGGCCCGTCCGGAAAAGGAAGTCCGCGGGGTCGCCCCCTTTTCCTTCCTCGTCAGAAGCCTGCTTGAAGAATGTCTCTCCCAGCCTGTCTCTCAGAGAATCGAGCCAGGTGGCCATTTTACACCCCTTATAAAAGAATAATCCCTTCTCATCAGAGGGCGATACCAAGGGCCACGCCGAATGACGCGAGAGGGGCACCGCCCTGATTTTCGCCGGGGGCTACCCTGTCCCATCTCTCAAAGGAGACCCTCGTCTCGACATATTCCTGAAGCCGGGCATCAAGTCCTTTCAGCGACGCCCCGCCGCCGGTAAGGAATATTTCCCCGACGGCGGCGTCGCCGCTCTTGTCGAAGGCCTCGAAAGCGGCCAGGGTCTTTTTCACCTGGTTCAGCCATTTCTGCAGCACCGGCTCCAGGGCGATCTCCCTTCTCATGGCATCATAGGAGCGCTTGTAAGCCTCGGCATCCTTCCAGGAAGACTGGTGGCCCATCTGGAAGGCATGGGTGAAATTCCTGCCCCCCAGCAGGAAGGAGCGGTTGTAATAAGGGCTGCTGCCCCTCACGATGATAATGGAGGTAAGGCGGCTTCCCACGTTGATGAGGGCACTATATTCCGCTGATGGAGCGGGGCGGTATGCCAGGAACTGCTTCAGGAGAGCCAGGGAAGCTATCTCGAAGTGCTGGGCCGAGGCGCCGCAGGCCTCTATCACCTGCCGGAGGCTCTGGTGCATACTCTTCCTCACCGAAACGGCAAATATGCCTGTCATTTCTTTGTCTTCCTTGAGGGGAGCGATAGGCACATAGGTCAATTCCGCGTCTTCCAGGGAATAGGGGATATATTTCATCACGGCGGTCCTGACGGCGGTATCCTCCCTTGCCTTCTCAAGCTGCGGAAGCTCAAAATAACGGCAGATCGCCACCTCGTCGGGGAGGGCCGCTATCACTGCAGGTTTCACTCTGGGGGAAGGTTCGGCAGCGGTGCCGAGGATGGCCCTTATCGCCTCCTCTTTCTGCTCATCGGAAGGCTTGTCATCAATATACTCCCTCCCGGGAAGGAGCTCCACCTCGCGCAATTCAAGAAGCCTTCTCCTGTCAGCGGCATAAATCGCCGCCTTGATGCTGTAATGGCCCACATCAAGCCCTATTCTGACGCGCCTGTCAAACACTTTCCCGCACTCTTTCCCGCGGGCGGCCGCTGAGGGATCCCCTGTGAGGTGCTCCCCGCCTTGCTGCCCCGCGACAGGTTTTTCCGGACTCTTACCAGAAGGTGCCTCTGTCTTTAAGGTTCTCGTTCACCCACTGCACAAAATCCCGGGAAATCAGCGTTTTATAATGGTACCACTGCTGGGCGGCCTCAATAAGAGTTTTCTGATGCTTTCCCCATAGTTCAATGTCGGTCCCGGCATCGAGGGCATCAAGCCCTTCTTTCACTTTTTCCAGGACTGCCCTGTCTTTCTCCTGGAGCTCCGAGGCCAGGGAGGCTATCTTGCCGGTGAGCTCATTCTTTATCTCCTTCCATGGAAGGGCCGTGCCTCTCAGGAGACCGAAGGGCATCATGGAGTACTCAAGCTCCATGCTCCCCCTGCTCACGTGCTCCAGGAACCTGCCCCAGGCATGATCCAGCAGGGGGCCGAGCTTTTCACCGGCCACATATCCGTCGAAACAGTCCCTGTTCAGGGGATTCTTGAAATCCTTGAGGGGGTAGCGCTCCACGGTGTCATCGATAAGCCCCTGCCTTGCCTTTTCAAAGTGAGGCAGGGCCCCCTCGAGCTCCCTGCATTTCCACCAGCGGTGAGCCAGGCGCGCCGAGAGCAGTGCCATGCCCGCCTCAATAAAGGCAAGCAGGATCATGATCACGGTGAGGGCGCCGATCCTCAGGTTTCCCACCGGCTCCATCCACCATACGGGAGCGAGGTCACCGCGGTTCCCCGTGCATACCATGAAAGAGATGAATGCCAGGACCAGAAAAAAGCCCCACTTCGCCGCCATCAGGGCCGCCTGCTCCTGCCTGTGGGCCACGTAGCCTCTCTTGATGTGATCGGGGATGACCCGGGGATGACCGCACTTCTGCGTATAGATGCGGAATATCTCGGCGGTCCGGCCCGCCCGTGCTTCCTTGAAGCCCGAATAGAAGAGGAACAGGGGGATCAAGAGGGGGATGAAAAGAACCCCCAGGATAATCTCCCTCAGCACCGGCATATGGGTGGCGACAAGAAACCAGAGCACCGCGCTCACCGATGCGATGAACGCGGGCAGGGCAAGTGCCGAGTCGAGGCCGTCACGGTAAGGGGCTGTGTGAAAAGAGCACTCCCTGCCGAAGAGATTCGGGAACCTGCCCCTTGACCAGTAATAACAGGCGAGCAGATAGAGCGCGCAGGCGTACAATCCGTAAAGCAGGGGATAATACACCGGAGTCATGGACCCACCTCCCTGAATGCGGCGGGCGGGGCCCGCCCCGCCGCGGCATTCCTCTTTCCGTACTTCTCTGCATGCCATTTTTTCCCTTTATGAGCTCCAGGGGAGCGTTTCATGGCTGCGATATTTTTCCCCGGTGATCGGGGAACTATGAAGGAAATAAGAGGCCTCGCGCAAAAGAAACATGCTGAAAAGAGTGGCGAAAGGAGGTGACTTTTCTTGTACGGGATGGCGAACAAGGCGATAGAAGATCTGATCACCAGGGACCATGGTGAAGCCATGTGGGAGCAGGTCAGGAAAAAGGCGGGCCTCGAAGTGGAGGCCTTCATAAGCACCGAGAGCTACCCCGACGAGATGACCTATAACCTGGTGGGAGCGGCAAGCGCAGAGCTCTCGATGCCTCCCGGGGATGTCCTCAGGGCCTTCGGCAGGCACTGGGTCCTCAGGACCGCCGCCGAAAGCTACCGCGATCTGATGGAGTCAACGGGAAGGTCCCTCGGCGAGTTCCTGGACAACCTTCCCGACCTCCATGCCCGCGTCTCCCTCCTTTTCCCCGACCTGAAGCCTCCGCGGTTCATCGTGAGCGACCGCCGGGAGCAGTCGCTGCACCTCCATTACTTTTCCGGGCGCCGGGGCCTCGCCCCCTTCGTGGAAGGGCTTCTCCAGGGCCTCGCGGAAAGATTCGGCACGGAGATTGAGCTGCGCGCCCTTGCCCTGAAAGACGGCGGCGCAGACCATGACGAGTTCCGGATAACCTGGAAGACGGCAGGAGAGCGCTTATGAGAGACTTTTCCGCGGGCCTTGACCACCGGCAGCTCATGGAGGCCTTTCCCTTCCACGTGGTCTTCGGCCCTTCCCTCGAGGTGCTGCAGGCGGGCCCGTCACTGGCAGTCCTCCTCCGGGACGATCTCAGGGGAAAGAGAATAAGCGACTTCTTCACCTTCAGATACCCCGAGGTCCCTTTCACCTTTGAATCGGTGAGAGAGCACCGGGGGCTCCTCTTCATCCTGGAGTACCGCGAGAGGCCTGTGATCCTCCGGGGGCAGATGATGCACAACGCCATCCCCGAGTATATCATCTTTCTCTGCTCCCTCTGGGTCACCGAGCCTGACTCCCTCAGGAAGCTGGGGCTCTCCCTCCATGACTTCGCCCTCCATGACCCGGTGAATGAGCTCCTGCAGGTGCTTGAAATCCAGAAAACAGCGGTCCAGGATGCGAAGAAAGCGGCAGAAAAGCTCAGCGTGGAGAGGAAGCGCCTGCGGGCCACAGTGGAAACCTCGCTGGACAGCCTGGTGAGCATTGACCGCGCGGGAAGGATCACGGAGTTCAACTCTGCCGCCGAGAAGATCTTCGGATACCGCCGGGAGGAGATCATAGGGAAAACCATTGCGGACACCCTGGTGCCGGAATCACACAGGCAGCGGCACAGGGAGGGAATGAAGCGGCACCTGGATACCGGGGAGTCGGCAATTCTCGGCAGGCGCATCGAGCTCCCCGCCCTCAGGGCCGACGGCACGGAATTTCCCGCCGAAGTGTCAATCACACGTTTCGAAATCGGCGACGAGCCTCATTTCACAGGGTTCATAAGGGATATCACCGAGCGCAGGAAAGCGGAGGCAGACCTGCTGGAGGAGCACAGGATCTTTATGAGCGGTCCCGTGGTGGTCTTCAAATGCCTTGCCGCGCCGCCATGGCCGATAGAGTACATCTCTCCCAACGTGACGCAGTTCGGCTACCGCGTGGAAGAATTCCTGGAAGGCAAGGTCTCCTACGCCGATCTCATCCATCCCGACGACCAGAAGCGGATAGCCGACGAGGAAACGCTTTACCGTGTCAGTGAGGCGGCCTATTACAGGCTTGATTACAGAATCATCTGCAAGAACGGAGAGGTAAGGTGGGTAACCGATTACACTTTTGAAATCAGGAATGCCTCCGGCACAGTGACCCATCTCCATGGCTATATACTTGACATCACCGACCGCAAGACCGCCGAATCATCGCTCAGCGAAAGGGAAGAGCACCTCAGATCCATAGTGAACAACGTCATAGACGGCATAATCACTACCGATCACAGAGGCGTCATCAGGACGGTGAACCGCGCCGCTGAGAGCATATTCGGCTACCGCGCCGCCGAGCTTGTCGGCAATAACGTGACCATGGTCATCCCGGCTGCATACCGGGAGCAGCATGATTCCTCCATGGAGGAATACCTGAGAACCCGCAAGGCAAAAATCATAGGCATCGGCCGGGAGTGCGAGGGGCTGCGCAAGGACGGGACCACGTTCCCTATCGATTTTGCCATAGGCGAGATGTACCAGGGAGATCAGCTCATGTTTACCGGCATAGTGAGGGACATCACGGAGCGAAAGCGCGCCGAGGAAAAGATCACCCAGAAGACTTCCGAGCTCCAGGCCATCTTCAACGCCTTCCCCGATCTCTTCTTCAGGCTGGACGCCTCGGGCGTCATCCTGGATTACATCTCGGGGAAGTCCACGGACCTCTATCTGGAGCCTTCTCACTTCATCGGGAAAAAAGTGCAGGAGATACTGCCCGCGGAAGTCTCGGGGAGAGTCGTCCAGGGACTCACCGGGGCGCTTGCCAGCGGCACAATGGCGAGCCTGGAATACAGCCTCCCGATGCCCGGAGGAGAGGCCGCGTTCGAGGCACGCTTCATGGCCCTCTCGCAGAGCCAGGTCATCGCTATCGTGCGGAACATCACTGAGCGCAGAAAGATGGAAGAGGAGCTGAAAAAGGCGAAAGAGGAGGCGGAGAGCTCCAATCTCGCCAAGAGCGAGTTCCTCGCCAACATGAGCCACGACATAAGAACCCCCATGACGGCGATTATCGGCATGACGGAGCTCGCCAGAGACGCCGAAACGGCCGCCGACCAGCAGTACTATCTCTCCCTTGTCAAGAACTCCGCCGAGGCGCTCCTCGCGCTGATGAACCAGATACTGGACCTCTCAAAGCTTGAAGCGGGACAGCTCAATATCGACGAGATCCCCTTCAGGCCCGCGGAGCTCGTGGAGCAGGTCATGAGCCTTTTCAGAATCAAAGGACAGGAGAAGAATATCGCCCTCTCCTCCTCGGTGGAGGAGAGTGTGCCTGAATATGTGAGAGGCGATCCCGCCCTGCTGAGGCAGATACTGATCAACCTCTGCGGAAACGCGGTGAAATTCACTGAAAAAGGCGGGATAAAGCTCACTGTAGCCTCAAGAGAGACCGGAGCGAAATGCGTTCACCTCCTCTTCAGGGTCTCCGATACAGGCATCGGCATCCCGAAGGACAAGCTCGGCTCCATCTTCGGGCGCTTCACCCAGGCCGACAGCTCCATCTCGAGGAGATTCGGCGGCACGGGGCTTGGACTCTACATCACGCAGAACCTCGTGGAGGCCCTGAAAGGGACCATCAAGGTGGAGAGTGTCGAGGGGGCGGGGACCACCTTCTCGATGGAGATTCCCTTCCAGTGCGGCACCGTGATACTCGATGAAAAGCAGGAATCCGCCGCCCCCGCGGAGCATGCTCCCTCGGCTGGGAAGGCGCCGGGAGGGCAGGTGAGTATCCTCATTGCCGAGGACAGCCGCGAGAGCCAGGTCCTGCTCAGCACCATCCTGAAAAAGGCAGGACATGCCATTGCCCTGGCAGAGAGCGGCACGGCGGCCGTCGAGCTCTTCCGCCGCCAGGATTTCGACCTCGTGCTCATGGACCTCCACATGCCCGAGATGGACGGCCTCGAGGCCACAAGGAGAATCAGGGGCCTGGAGCGCGAGAGAGGCAGCAGGCGGGTCCCCATAATCGCGCTCACAGCCCATGCCATGGCGGAGTACAGGAACAGGGCCTTCTTCGCCGGCATGGACGATTACCTTACCAAGCCCTTCACCAGGGAGGTGCTCCTGCAGTCCATCCAGCGGTGGCTCCTGGATCTTCCCACCATCCTCGTCGTGGAAGACACCTCGGAGAACCTGCTGCTCATCGAGCGCTACCTGAAGAAAGAGACGGCCTGGCGGGTCATCTACGCGACAACCGGCAGGGATGGGCTCTCGGTTTACCTCAACAACAAGGTGGAGCTCGTGATTACCGACATTGAAATGCCTGTCATGAACGGCATAGAGATGGTGAAGGCCATAAGGGAATCCGGCGGGAGAAAAACACCGGTCATTGCGATGACTGCTCATTCGGACAAGGAGGAGATTGCCAGGATACACGAGGCGGGGTGCGATGTCATAGTCCAGAAGCCCCTGAGAAGAGAAATCCTGCTGGACGTGATAAGGCAGTATATGTCTTCCCGGGGAATCCCCGGGGAGAGGGAAGTCGAAAGGGAGGAGGTGGCTCACCCCGCCCCTGTGAAGAAAGACATGCTCTCCCATATTGACGGCGAGATCCTGAGCCTCATCCCCCTTTACCTGGACAACCGCCGCCGTGATGCGGCCGCCATCGAGGAATACCTGTCAGCGGCGAACTTCCCGGAGATCCGGAAACTGGGGCACAAGATGAAAGGGAGCGGGGGGATGTACGGACTCGATAACATGACCGTCCTTGGCAGCGAGCTTGAGAAGGCTGCCAAGGAATCAGACAGTGCAGGGATCATGAGCCTGTTCGCCCGCCTGAAGCAGGAGATCGACCGCATCGACAAGGTATTAAAGGCCCGGTAGCGACAGGGAAATCCCCTTACTTCGCGCCGCAGCCCTCATCGGCGGGGCCCTCCGAGATGGCATCGCTGAGAGACTCCAGCAGCACCTCCGGCTTGAAAGGCTTCTCGATATAGTAACGCCCGCCTATCTTCCTGTCCTGCTGGAGGTCGCTGGCCTGGGCAAGAGCCGTGATAAAGATTATCGGGATGCGGCATGTTTTCCTGTTCTGAAGGAGCAGCGCAGCCACCTCTCCCCCGTCCATCACGGGCATGTCAAGATCAAGGAGTATGGCATCGGGCTTCTCGGCCTGGGCCATTTTAATGCCCTCTCTGCCGTTTCCGGCGCCAAGGACCTCATGGCCGGCCTTCCCCAGTATGAGCTTCACCACCTGTATGATCTCGGGATCGTCATCAATCACAAGAACTTTTGCTGTCATGAAATCCTCCGTTATCCTCCTTAAGAAGGGGAAAATCCTTTTTCACCACCCGGGGCCCGTGTTCTCCCTCAGGAATTCCAGGGTTTTCCTGATATAGCCCCGCGTGTAGGAAGGAATCCCGTGCTTTGACTTATGCACGTTATTGGGCCCCGTGTTATAGGCCGAGAGGGCCTTCTCGATACCGCCGAACTCCTCGAGGAGGCCGCTGATATATTTCGTGCCGGCCTCGATGTTCCCCTCGTGGCTCCAGTAGTCCCTCACGCCCATCATCCGCGCGGTCCCCGGCAGGACCTGCATGAGCCCGGCGGCCCCCTTATTTGACCTGGCAGAGGGGTTGAATGACGATTCTTTCGCAATAATCGCCTTGATGAGATAGGGGCTCACGTCATGCCTTTTCGCCGCCGAGAGTATGGAAGGAGCGATGTCCACCACCGTCCTGACGGTGCGGGAGACGGCCTTTTTCCCTGCACGGCCCTTCTGGAGGATCCTCTTCACGACGGTGACGTGCACCGGCTCAAAGTCCCTGTAAGCCTCATCTGACTTGTAATGCCAGTCGCCTGTCGATGCCACGTAGGCGCCGTTGAATACCTCCGCGCATTTCATGCCTGCTGTTTCCGCCGTCTTCGCCTGCTCTTCCATTGCCCTGGATATCTCGTTGTTCAGAAGAGCCGCCTCGGCAGGCGATGGTGTCGCTGCTGCCACCAACGCGGAAAAGAGCATTGCCGCCGAAGCAACGGCCTTCCAGAGCTTTCCCGTCCCGGCGGGCTGCGATGACTCCCCGACAGGCTCAGCTGATTCATTGAGCTCACGGAGCTTCTCTTCAGAGAGAGTCTTCCTGCCGGCACGGGAGGGCGGCTCCAGCGACACCCTGTCGGCATCTTCAATGATGAGCTTCCGGGGAAAAGAGGCCCCCATGGCAGAGCCCCTTGTGGCTCCAGCCTCCAGATTATACACCGAGTGGTCCCTGATTTCCATCTGAAGCTCCTTTCCCCAGTATCCGGTTCCTATCATATACCGATGCACCGTATCCACTCGAGTATAAAACAGGCGGCCCCGGCAGTCAAGTACCTGCCCTCTGTGCTGCCGGGCACTGTCTGTCGACTGATTTCAGGTTATAATGAAGGCAGGAGAGGAGGTGCCTTTTATGCTCAGGGCCCGCTCAGCTGAAATCCGTGGGGAGATCGGCTCAAATGAGCTTGCAGACTGCTTTTACTGCGTGACAGCAGCCCTTGCCATTGTGGGCATCATCTCCGCAGTGTGCTATTGCGTCCCTCTCCTTTTCTCCCTCTTGATCAGGAGCGCCGGAGAAGCCCTGTGCCTCGCGGGCGCCGCCGGGCTTGCCGCTCTTGCCGCGATAAAAATACTTGCCCTCTGCGTGAAACACATCAACAATGACAAGTATTACCGGGTCCCCGCCGCCGGGAGTACCTGCGGCAGGACTTCCTCCCGGGAGCGCGGTGGCGATGGCATCGAGGCCGGCGACTGCTGCGACGGCGATGCATTGCTCTGGAGCAGCGCCCTCGTTGAACATCACGGCACCCGGGAAAATCAGGAAAGCCACGATGTCCACGCGTCCTCGGGGTCAGAGGCCCATGACCCGGGGATATCGCACTGCGAGGCATACGATTCAGGGGGAGATTTCGGCGGGTACGACTTCTGCTGCTTCGACGTCGATTTTTTCTAGGAGCCCTCAGCCTCGTCTTCCTCATGAAGCTCCACAATCTTCATGAGCTCTATGCTTACCATCTCTTCTTGCTTTCCCATGGCGTCCCTGAGGGCCTTCTCAGAAAAGCCGTCGCCTGAAGCGATCCCTGAGAGGCACCTTCCCAGATCCCGATCCTGAATGAAGGTGGAGCACTCCGGGGGCTCCTGCTGGGATTTCGTGAAATCATCGACGGCTTTCTCCATCTCTCCCATGGCGGCATAGGCATGGCCCCTCTCCCTGTATATGCGGTAATCGCCGGGAGAGAGCTCAAGAGCCTTTGACAGATCAGCGACGGCATCGGCATAGGATCCCATGCGAGAATGGGTGACCCCCCGGCCGTAATAGCCGGTCTTGATGCCGGGCTCGAGAGCTGCCAGGCGGGAATAATCCTCAAGAGCCTTGGCAAGCATATCGGAAGAATCATAGACCGGGTCTTCTGCAATATCGGCACAATGCTTTGCATAGGAAGCCATCATGGTATAAAGCAAAGCCCGCAGGTTGAGGGCAAGGACGTCATCAGGATTGAAACAGATCACATCGCTCAGATCGTCAAGGGCTCTCTTGATTATATCGTGGTCCGGGCCTCTTTCCAGCTTGTCAACCAGGTAGATGATTCCCCTTCCCAGAAGGGCGTAATAGTCCCAGGGATTGAGGCCGAGAACCCAGTTGTAGTCATCAAGGGCCCTGTCCACCATCCCGCATGATCGGTGGCAGTGAGCGCGCCATCGGCGAGGCCAGTTGAAATCAACATACCTGGAGATAAGGGCATCGCACTCCTCGAGCGCTCCGTGGAGGGAGATGCCCCTGCCCCCGGAGGAGATCAGGAAAGAGTCCACCCCGCCGTTGCGGGGCTCTCTCAGAAGAATCTCCGCAAAATCGGCCATCGCATCCTTCATGGATCCCTTCATCATACAGGCTTCCCCCCTGAGCATGAGCGCATGGGTGTTGCCGGGATTGAGGGTGAGGGCCCTGCCGGCGTCCTCGATGGCCTCGTCGGGAAGGCCCTTTCCGAGGAAGGCCCGCCCGCGGTTTATAAGAGGAGCGGCCTCCTTCTTATTAAGTGTGATGGCGCCGTCCAGGTCCGCTATGGCCTCGTCATATCGCTCTTTCAGCAGGTAAGCTCTCCCGCGGTTTGAGAGAGAGAAGAAATGCTTCGGGGAAAGGGACAGAGCCTTGTCAAAGTCCCTTATGCCCTCATCAAGAAGGCCTTTTTCGACGTATACCTCTCCCCTGCTTAAATAATCAAAGGTGTAAATAGACTCCTGACCAATCGCCCTGTCAAAGTCCTTCAGCGCCTCGTCATAGCATCTGCTCCTGAAATAGGCTGATGCCCTGCTGGTGAGGAAATAGTGGCTCCCGGGTGCCAGGGAGAGTGCCCTGGTGCAGTCCCTGATGACTTTGTCATGCCTTCCCCGCGAGGTATAATATGACCATGGGATGAAGCAAAGCATGCCATAGAAGGTAAGGATGAAAAATTTCAGTATTGCAATGATGATTTTCATAGGTCATCCTCTGGAAGGCCATTGGTATTTCCCTCTCCGGCAGGAGAATCCTTCATCATCAGGAGCACCGGAGAGGCCCCGTGCATTGCGGGCGCCGCCGGGACCCTCAGCCATTTCCGCGCTTCCCTGGTTCTTATCATTTAACCATCACGTAGACTGCCGCTAACCTGTATCTCACGTCGGCGATGCTCCTTGCCAGCTCCAGGGCGGCGCCGGGCTTCTTCATGCGGGCAAGCCTCTCCGCCGCCTGGACCTGGAGAGACGGATCTTTCAGGGCCTTGAGGATCTCGAGACTCCTTGGCTCATCTTTCTCTGCGCCCGCCAGGGCCGCCCCCATCGCGAGGAGGGGCTTGTCGGTGCTTCCGGTGAATGAAAAGAGCGCTTCGGGGTCAGCCTTGGCAATATGGCTGAAGGCGGGGCTCCATGTCCCGGCGGAGAGAGCGGGGTAGCGGCTGATAAAGGCCAGGGCATCTGCGGTCTCTTGTGAGCGGGCGATCTGAAGGGCGGCATGCCTGTAAAACTCATCTCCTATCTCGATGTCCTCATGGCCCTGCTGCTTGTAGAGGACCCCGCGGTTCCAGGTCATGTAGTGTGCAGGATAGGTGTTGAGGAAATTCATCACGAAGAGGGGATCGAGGTCATAAAGCCTGATGAAGAGCTGAGCGGCGTCATAATTGGGAGAAGAGACCGGCGACAGGCGCTCTATGACGAACTGCTCCGCCCCCTTGAGGTCACACTCAATGAAGGCGAGCACTGCCGAGGTTATGGCGTCATCATCCTGATAGGGATATTCCCCGACAAGATCCATGCCCTTCTTCATGATGGCCATGGCTTCAGAAAGGCCCCGGTCTTTGAAGATGACGGCAAGGCCGCTGTACCAGGTGATCTTGAGCAGATATCCCTCTTTTGGAGAGTTTTTATCAATTTCCAGCTTCTCTACCTCGGGGACCACCCATTCCTTTACAAACCTGAAGAGCTGATCCTTGTCTGCCCACTGCTGATACACTTCGTGGAGAGGCATGCACCGGGTGGCGATGACGGCGTAACGGCTCCTTTCCCTGATGCTCTTTTTTATCTGCTCCATGAGGGCCGGAAAGGTGGAAGGAAAGGTCTTCTCCCGGAGGGCTTCATTTTTTGAGGGCTTCTCAGGGAGGCAGATTATCTCAAAAGGAACATTGAGCTTTATCCCTGTCTGCGCCTCCATGGCTTCTACCGCGTCGCGTCCTCCCTTTTCAGCGGCCCCCCTTGCCTTGAGATAAATCTCTTTCGCACGGCCGCGGTCCTTCGATGCGGCAATTCCTGCGAGCGACATGAGAGCCGCGGCACGAAGGCCATCACTGGAGATGTATGAGCCGCTCTTGAGGGCCTGTGCCTGCCGGAACGCCTCGTCGAGATCCACTGCTGCAAGATCATCAATGTACCTGATATCCACTTCGGCGAAACGATACTCGAGAGCGCTTGATCCCCTGTTGACTGCAAGCTTGCGGACCTTGCGGAGGCTTTCAATGAATTCGCAGGCAAGCCTCCTGTCTGTTCTCCCAAGCTCGGGAAGGAAGTCCAGTTTCTCCTGATCGACGAAATCATAAGCATAGTAAGACCGGATCCCGTCCTGTATCCCCATCTCGCCTATTGCCTCCATGGCCTTGAGGAGGAGCCGGGCTTTCTCCACCGGGTCGGCCTTTCCGGCGGCAACGGAACGGAAGTATGCTATCTTCTTTGCGGGTTGAGCGGGAACATCCTTGTAGGGTGCCACTCCCAGCTTCACCAGGGCCCGCTCCCTGGTCTGGGGGCCGCGGATCTTCTCTGCGAGCTCCACAGCCTTTCCATGATCCCACTTGTCGAGGGCCAGGGCAATCCTCATCTGCGCTTCGGCGATCTGCCTTTCCCTTTCATAAGGCTCCCTGATCTCCTTCGCATAGAGAAACCCCCTCTCGGCGAGGGATATGACGGCAGCGGCATCGATGCCCTCTTCCTCTGGAAGGCTCTCCAGGAACATCCCTGTATACTCCGCCTTGTGATAAGGGTAATACTCGGAAAAGCCCTGATAGGGCTTTATCTTTTCAAAGGAGTCAATGTCCGCGCTCACCATCTTGAGAAGGGCTGCGGGCACGGGTTCCGGAGGGGCGGGTGACGGTTCCTGAGCGGCGCACCGGGGGCCGCCCTTGGTGAATATGAGGCATATCATGAGAATTAACAGAATACTCTTGTGCAGTGGCGTCATGCCGGCCCCTCTCTCCTGCCGCTGCGAGCGGAGGTTCTTTTCAAGCCACCTTTTCTATTATACCACTCACGCATGGTTTTTTCACCCTTATCCGCTGAGAGCTGCTCAAGGGCTTTGCGGCGGGCCGCCTGTTCTTTATTCGGCGAACAGCTTTGTGAGGAAAGCGAACATCTGGGGGTCGCACTCTATGAGGACAGGGCGCTTCGCGGGGGAGAAATAGGCCATTACGCTCTCAGCGAAGTATTCCCTGGGGTCCTCACCGGCGTACGATGACACAAGGGCCTTCCTGGTGCCGCTGAAACGGTTCCAGAGCCTGAGGGAGAGGTTCACGGGGAGGCGGTGATTCTCCTGTATGGCATGATCGATGGCATGGGCGCATTCATGGACCGCCACTGATTCAGATCCCGCGGCGCCCACCCACGACTCCTGGACCAGAAGAAGCCTCTGCTCGCCGACATAGAGTCCGATATGGCTTTCTACGTCATACTTCCCCAAAAGTATCAAGCCTTTCTCGACGAGGGGCACATTGTCAACACAGATGCGGTGGTAAGCCTGGCCGCTCGAGGGGATGACAATCTTCACGCCGAAGTTGGCAATGATGGTGAGGGCCCGGGGACCCATGCACCTCAGCTCCTCCTTGAGCTGCTCCTTTTTCTCGTCACTGGGGGAAAAGATGATAATGGCATCGAGAATCCTGTCAGAGAGGGCGTCCCTGTCGCCGGCCTGCGATACCCTCAGGCTCTCAGCGGCACAAGCCTGAGGCTGAGGAAGGCTCTCTTCATCAATAAGCCTCTCAAAGGAGGGGGAGCTTTTATCTTCGGTGTAAAAGAAATCATAAACGTCCTGCAGGGCCTTTATGGCAAGAAGAAGGAGCCATTCCATGATCCCCCTTCCCGGTGCTTCCGCTCTCTCCGGGAATATTGTCAGGGCCGTCATGAGGCGCGTCTGCATCCTGCCGATCAATGAGCGGGCGCCGGAGCTGAAAAGGGCCCGGTCCTCGACGGCATTCACAAAAGAGGCAGACTTCCGGGGGATGATTTCAGGAGCGCCAGGGAGCCTCACCACGGCGCCTTTTCTTCGCACAAGCCTGAGAAGGCCGTCAAATTCAGAGCTGCTGCCTTCATTGCTCATGGGGGGGGCTCCTGTCAAGGGGGGATATGTTAATAGTACCAGCAAAGGGTTAAGAAATTGTTACGAAAACGTAACAATTTCTTGAATCTTTATGCCCGAAAGGCCTTGGAGACAGGCAGGGAGGTCCATGGAAAGGATGGCGGGCACTGAGCAGGAGAGCGCCGGCTTCCCGGTGAAAGCTTACGGGCATGACCTGGATGGCATGCCTCCGCACGGGGAGTGTCACCTGTCGGCATATCAGAAGAAGAGGTGGAGGGGAATATGGGAAACGGAAATAATGACGGTGTTTCCTTTGCCGCGCCCGGGGACCTCCTCTACTCCCTCCCCACGATATGCGACTGGATGCCTCCCCTGACGGAAAAGACTCTTGATTCCGTCTCAGCCCTTATGCTCCACGAGGACGACTGGCGGCAGGTCGAGCTCATCGCCATGGAGCACAAAGATGAGATTGAGGCAATGCTGGACGGCATTTACGACATCTACGAGAAGGAACGATCTCCAGGGGGAGCTTTCCGGAAGATCTATGTCCGCCGGCTTATCGCTGACCCTCTGAGTGTACGCCGCCTTAATGCGGATTCCCTGAGAAAACTTTTCAGTAAAGCCATTGAATATCATGCCCTCAGGTATGAAGCCTTTGAGGGCATCGTCCAGGGGGGATTCGCCAGGAGAACCGAAGGGGGCCTCCTCCTGTACGGGCGCCAGGACGGGAGCGTGCTGCACACGCTTTGCCTGGAGATCATCGGGCGGGGCAGGGGGCTTGAGGAGGACGGTCTTGTCATCGAGAATTTCTGCGTTGCCCACCGCCTTGTCCTTGTGGACTGGTGCTTCTGCCAGGCCATGGTCCCGGGTGACGAGCCCTTCAGAGCATACTTCTCGCCCTCCGGTAAAGGATACCGCTCCATCGGCAGGCGCCCCTGACAGCTTCACTGAATCTTCTTACCCATCTTCTGCCACAGGCGAAGGCTTGCCGGAGCGGGCGGGAAAGCCCTGGGACGAGGAGGAGACCGAAATGCTCCTCAGGCGCTATGACGAGGGCCTCTCATTCGTCGAGCTTGCCAGGGAGCACAAGCGCACAAGGGGAGCCATAGAGAGCCAGCTTGCGAGGCTGGGGAAGATCTCCTTCAGTGACCTGAGGCTCATCGGGAGGCAGCAGGCATAGAAAATCAGCATTGCCCCGGGATCCCTCTTTATTTCAGAGTGAAGGAGTCAATGAAGGGCTGGAATTCCGACGAGTAATAATAGTCAAAGACATCTTTCGGCGCCCTCATGCTCAGGAGAAATGCATATTTGCAGTCTTCCCTGGTCATGAGCCTGTCTCTTTGAAGGGAGCTGCCCTCGGAATAGGAATAAACATAGTGCCGGGCACCGTTCACATAGAAAGGGCCCTGTTTATCGACATTTTGTATCGACTGGTCTTTCAGCATCTTTTCATATAATTCGCAGTATCGCTCGTCTGTATACTGCTGATCTTCTTCTTTCGGCGTTAACTTCATTATTTCTATCTTTCGCTGGACAGGCTCCGTGGCAATCCAGATCCAGGGATTCTTGGTCTGCCGATAGGATTTGGGAAACCAGGCGCTCCAGAAAATATTTTCCATTTGCCTCAGGGAATTTTGAGTATCCTGGGAGGGAAGGGGAGTCTCCGGTGGTCCCGGTGAAAGAAATGCCGGGACTCCTGAAGAGGGAGGCTTCGAATTCGATGAAGAGGGATGAAAGGCTACCCTGAAGAGAGCGATTCCCCCTATAATGATCGCCAGGAGCACCACAATGAGGGGGACATAAGAGCGTGCAGGCAGAGAGCCCGACAAAGAACCGGAAGAAGAGTCCGGCATTTCAGGATGGAGCACTGCCTCCCATTCAGCCTCCTCCTCCGGGGCGAGCTTCCTGGTCGAGGACATCCCTCCCCACTCGTTTCTTGCCCGCTGGGCTGCAACTTTCAGGGTGCCCCGGGAAGTGGAGGGCAGTGGAATCCTTTTGCCCTGGGAGACGTTGACAAAGGCCTCACGCATTTCGGCGACAGACTGGTAGCGGTCATCAGGATTAAATTCGATTGTCCTCGCGAGAGCCTCTTCCAGCAGCTCCGACACCCCGGGGTTGATTTTACTGATGGGGACAAATCCGAAAAAATCATCGCTCCTGCCGTGCCCGTTGGTGAGAATGCAGTGGAGGGTCGCCCCGAGGGTGAAGATGTCGGAGCGCTCATCGGTCTGCTTTGCACCATAGTGCTCAGGCGAGGCGGTGAGATATGAGCCGACGACTGACGTATCTGATTCCTTGCCGGTCTTGAACACCCTTGCAATGCCGAAATCCACCAGGTGGAGCTGTCCCATGGAGTCTTTCATTACATTGTGGGGCTTGAGATCCCGGTATATGATGGGGGGGGTCTGAGAATGGAGGTATTCAAATATGTCGCAGAGCTGGAAGGCCCAGTCAATGGCATCCTTTTCACTGATAAACTCGGTGGAGGTGGGAGAGATGAGCTTGTCAAGGCTTACCCCGTCGATATAGTCCACCACCAGGTAATAGAAGCCCTCCTGCTCAAAGAAATCGACGCACTTTACTATTCCCCAGTGGTTCAGGCGCTCAAGGGTCGCCTTTTCCTGTGAGAGGGCAACAACCCGGTCCGACTGGGATCCCTCCACCTCCTTGATAAAAAAGACTTTACCCCCTTTTCTCGCCAGATACCCTATGCTCATGCCCCCCGTGGTGAAATATGATGCAATATAGCTCCCCTTGAGGATCGTATTCTTTGGAAGCACCAGCAGGGGGCGGCCGTCACTGCCCGTTTTCCCGTCGGGGGCGGGAATGCGATTTCCCATGGGCGAACCTCCATTCAGGGAGAATCCTTGAGATGAAACTTTCGCTTTCCACAGGTGAAATCCTCCGGGGGCAGGATCATCCATAAAAGGCGGGCCCTGTTATTTCCCATGGAGCCATCCCTATTTTCTTCAGGGGAAGGACTCATGGGGCCGCTGGAGTAAATATAGGGTGACTACTTTCACGATGCGGGGGAAAGAACATGAAAAAGCAGCATTTTTTTCTTATCCTGGCTTTATTCTGCGGGCTCATTGCCCTCTATGCCGCGGCGGCGGGGGGAGGGGCCCATGCCCAGGAGCAGCCCGGGAGGGAAAAGGGTGAAGTCCATTCCCTCTTTGCCGTCTCCCCTGACAGCTCTTTACTTGCCTATATGGCAGCCCTCGGTGACGAGAAGCAGATCCGGATCTGCTCCTGGGACGGGATAAGGGAAAGATCTCTCGTTTACCTCAAAAGCGGCTCAGTGACGGAGCTCCAGTGGACTCCTGACGGCGAGGCAATCCTTTACCTCTATGACCCCCTTGGGAAAGACAATTATCATCTCTTCCGGACAGACCTCAACAAAGGCATCACAGAGAACCTCACCCCCTGCGAGGCTCCCGTCATGTCGGTGCTCCCCTATTCCCAGGCGGATCCCGCCGAGCTTCTCGTGCTTGTGAAAAACAAGGGCCGTGACGATGTGTACCGCATCAGCCTGAAAAAAAAGACGTTTCTGTGCGACACGGCAAACCCCGGTGACGTGGCGGCATGGCTTGCCGACAACAGGCTTCAGGTGAGGTGCGCCGAAAAGCGTGATGCCGGCGGAAATGTGGAGCTGATGGTGAGGGATGACGTGAGCAGGCCCTGGCGGTCCCTTATGAAATGGCAGAGCAGGTACCCTTTTGAGGGTGCGAAGGCCTTTTCATCAGACAACAGCAAGATCTTCATTGTTCAGGAAAAGGGGATCGGGGCTTCAGCAGTCTTCCTCGCTGACGTGAGGACAGGGAAAAAAGTGGAGATCTTTGAGAGCAGGAGCGCGCCCATCAACGGTATGACTGTTGATCCCAAAGATCTCTTCATAGAGGCGGCGAGCACCCTTGACAGGGCCCATACGGTGTGGCACCCCCTCAATGTCGAGGCGGCGACCCATTACCGGATCATCACGAAAATCACTGCTGCCGATTCATTTTTCATCACCTCCAGGAGCGCCGATAACCTGCGGTGGGTCGTTAAATTCCTGCAGGAAGAAGGGGCTTTCCGCTATTACCTCTATGACTGCGCCTCGAGAAAGTCGCGGTTCCTCTCCGAGGGGAGCTGACACAAAAGTTTTACCTGCTGTTCATCCCTGTAAGAACCCTGTAAGGCACCTGTGAGGGTCCTGTAAGGGGGGGGTGGTATCATGAGCCCATAAAGCACGAGATACCAGAAGGAGGAAAATAAAATGGCAGACATCAGCATCCAGCCCAGGACAGCTTACGCGGGACCTTACGGCGGTTACGGCGAATACGGCGGGGCCGCAGGAGTGAGCGCCGACGGCACAAAGGGCGCAATCGGCGGGGCGGGCTACCACGTGGGACCCAACGGCGGCGTGAGCGCCGGAGCAGGGTTCGCAGCGGCAGGCCCCAACGGCGCCATCGGCGGATTCGCCGGCGCTACCGACAATCCCTATGTGTCAGGATCGGCGAAAGGCGGCTTTGCCTTCAATGCCGCCACCGGTGAGTTCGACTCGGCCAACAGCGCCCAGTGGACCAACAAGACCACCGGCGAGAGCCACTCAAGGTCCGTTGAGAAGAATCTCCAGCTGGGCCAGGGCGGCACCATATCGGTGACCAGGGACGGCGTGAACCAGACCTACACGATTCCCCCGAGACCTACGGAGTAATCCTTAAATCTGCAGAGGAAGATGCACCCGACCGTTCCCCCGGGTGCATCTTCCTGCTGTACTGCCATTTTGCAAATATCTGTCTGCCCCCATTTTTCCACAGGAACTTTCCCCCGTCGCTGCCGAACATACCATGGAAATATCATGAGGGGGAGGACAAGTATGCAACATCTTCAGATTATCAGGATCATCGACTGGATCTGCGGCATCACGGGAGCCATATCGGGGCTGGGCCTCGTGGCGGCAGGCATCCTGGGAGCGAGCCTCCTGGGCATGCTGGGGATTACCATGCCGGAAGACAAGGCGGCAGCAGGGATCATCGCCATCGTGTTCGGCACGGTCGGGCTTATCGGGGGGGGATTTATCCTCATCCTGAGCGTGCTGTCGATTATCGCGGGGAACGCCCTCGTGGAAGGGAAGCCCTGGTCCCGGATATACCATATCATCATCGGAGCCCTGAGCCTGCCGGGATTTCCCGTGGGAACAGCCATCGGGGTTTATTACCTCTGGGCCCTCCTGGCCTGCGACGAGGCCAAGGCGGTCTTTGAAGGGGGAGGCTCGTAGGGGCAGGATTAGCCTGCGGGGGAGCCGTAGACGGTGCCGCCGGTGCTTCCCATAAGGGTGCTGGCCTCTGTGCGTCATGGCCTGTGCGCTCAGGCAAGGAATCATCCTGATCATGGCGAAGGCCTGGATGACCGTGCTTCCCGGAGAGGCTCCAGGAGTGCGCGGGCACCCATCTTATCAAGGAGGTCCTGTCCATGACCTATGAGCAGATGCAGAAACGGCAGCTGAGACTGAGCTTAATGCTGGCGGCAGTGTTTCTTTGCTCAATATTTGCCATACCGTTTTTAAACTATGCGCTGCCGGAAGCCATGCTCACGCCGGTCTTCGGAATACCCTTTGTATGGCTCGCGGTAGGGATTCTGCTCCATATTGAGTTCTGGATAATCGCCACCGTCTACACCATTGCATCAAACAGGTGGGAGTCGGAGGTGGCCGGCAATGAGTAGCCTTCCTCTTGGAGCGGCAATTATCGTGCTGGCGGCAACGATAATCATCGGGCTTCTGTCGGCGCGCCGGGCTAAAACTCTCAGTGATTACTGGGTAGCGGGACGCAGCGTGGGTGTCTTCACCAATGCCTCGGCAATCTCAAGCAATTACCTGAGCGCCGCGTCCTTTCTCGGGGTAAGCGCTTTTATCTGGGCCAACGGCTTTGACGGCGTATGGTATGCCACAGGCTTCGCGGCTGGCTACATCCTGCTCCTTCTCTTCATCGCGAGCCCCCTGAGGAGGTTCGGCCAGTACACCATCCCTGACTTCTGCGCCGGGCGCTTCAATTCCGTGAGGCTCAGGCGCATCGGCATCTTCTGGACCGTCGTGATATCCACGGTCTATATCATCGCCCAGATGGTGGGCGTCGGGACCCTCATGGAGTCGGTCACGGGCCTGCCATGGGCCCTCGGTGTCTTGCTCCTCGGCGGCGTCATCACCCTCTATGTGGCCTTCGGCGGCATGACCGGGGTAACCCTTACGCAGATGATCCAGTTCTGGATCATGCTTGTTGCGATGGTGATTCCCCTTTCGGTGATGCTCGCCCGCCACCCTTACCCCGATCTTCTGATGCGCGCGTACCAGAACAGGGCGGCCCCGGCGGTCTCTGCCGAGAAGGCCGCCTTCACCACCTACGAGGGAAAGCCCGTCTTCTCGGAGAAGGAGAAAAAGAAGTTTCCCGACGGGAGGGCATGGCTTGAGCCTTTCAAGAAGTTCAGCCTCTTCTCCAGCGTATCGCTGCTGATAGCGCTGGTCTGCGGGACAGCGGGGCTCCCCCATATCCTGGCCCGCTTCTATACCAACCCGAACGCCGCCAAGGCGAGGTGGTCCACCGTCTGGGTGCTGGTCTTCATCGGTGTCTTCTATATCACCACTCCCCTCTGGGGCGCCTACGCGCGGATGGTGCTGGGCCCGGAGGCGGTACTGCAGAACAGCGCCGGAGACCCCAATCCCAACTCACTGATGCTCGTCACCAGCAGGGAGGCCGGCAAATGGGCCGTGGCTCTTATCGCGGCGGGCGCCATAGCGGCACTGCTCTCAACGGTGTCAGGGCTTCTCATCGCGCTGAGCTCCGCTTTCGCCCATGACTTCTACGGCACAATCCTCCGTCCCCGGGCCACCGATACCCAGAAGATATTCGCCGCCAAGCTGGCCGTGATAGTCTGCGGCGCCCTCGCCATATTCATCGGCATAGGCTTCCGCGACGCCAATGTGGCGTGGATGGTGGGCCTCGCATTCGCGGTGGCCGCGAGCACCTTCTTCCCTCTCCTCACCTGCGGCATCTGGTGGCGCAGAATGACCGAGGCGGGGGCATATGCCGGCATACTGGTGGGCGGCACCATATCGGCCGTGGTAGTGGTGGGCAAACTCGCGGGGCTCTGGGCCTTCGAGCAGCCCGCCCTGATAAGCGTCCCCGCAGCCTTTGCGGCAATCTTCCTGGTATCGAGGGCCACCTGGGCGGGGACCGATCAAAAGACGCGGGAGGAACTGGAGCAGGCTTTCCACCGCCTCCATAATCCAAAGGGAGATTGTGCCCATGGCGTATAGGCTCTTTGCCCGTGCCGTCATTGTCATCGCTCTGCTGCTGTCCGCTGCATCCCATGGGGCCTCCGCCGAAGAGAAAGCCGCCGGCAGGGACGATCCTGTGAAAATCACGGTGGGAACCTGGGAGGAATACTTCAGAAATTCCTCGAGGACGCTTGATTACAGCTTCAGTTACTGCCGATCTTATTGACCGCTGAGGCCGGGGACCGCCTCCCGGAAATGCCCGGACTGCTCCTTCACTGCAGCCATCAGCTCGTCGAGCGTGAGGGTCCCTTTCTGGAAGACTTTTACCGTCGAGGCTTTGAGGCGCTCGCGCTCCTCGGGGCCCAGGTCCATGGCCGTGACGACCACCACGGGGATGGCGCACCAGGCCTCATTTTTCTTCAGCTCCTCGAGGAACTCGAAGCCGTCCATTTCGGGCATCATCAGGTCCAGGAACACCATGTCGGCTCTTCTGTCCCTGAGGGACTCAAGGGCTTTCCTCCCGTTCTCCGCCTGAAGGGCTGAGTAGCCCTGCCGGGCAAGGCTCTGGACCAGGATGGAGCGCGCCTCGGGGTCATCGTCCACCACAAGGATCGAAGGCTTCTCTTTGTCCTTGAGGTATTTGGCTGCCATCAGGGAGAGACGGTCGCGGTCCACGGGCTTGGAGAGGTAGTCGCTCACCCCGAGGGAAAAGGCCATCTCCTGCTGGTTCAGGATCGTGTGCATGATGACCGGGATGTCACGGAGCTCAAGATCTGCCTTGAGGGCTGAGAGGACGGCCCACCCGTCCATTTCAGGCATCATCACATCAAGAAGAATCAGGGATGGTTTCAGCTCACGGGCCTTGAGAAGCCCCTCCTTGCCGCCGGTGGCCACCTGTGCCTGGTAGCCATCCCTGGAGAGGTGGCGGATAATGATCTCCCTGGAAGTGGCGTCATCATCTATCACCAGGATAACAGGCTCCCCTTCTCCTGCCACCCTGACCTCAACAGGCGCCTCGGGCATTTTCTCCTTCTTCTCGATAAGAGCGGGAAGGATAATGGTGAATCTTGAGCCCTTTCCATACTCACTCTCCACAGTCACGTCGCCCCCCATCAATCTCGAAAACTGGCGCGTGATGGCGAGGCCCAGACCCGTGCCCCCGTACTGCCTCGACGTGGAGCTGTCCGCCTGGGTGAAAGCCTCGAAAAGGCGCCCTATCTGCTCCTCTGTGATGCCGATACCGGTGTCCCTCACCTGGAAAGTGACAAATTCCCTGTCGTCACGGCGCTCTCTTTTCACTTCCAGCGTCACGGTCCCCTCTTTCGTGAACTTGCAGGCGTTGGAGAGAAGGTTGAAGAGACCCTGGCGCACCTTGGTGAGGTCGCTCCTCATGGAGCCCGCCTCTTCAGGGCACAGCACCTCGAGGCGGTTCCGGTTCTTGCTCACGAGGGGCTCAATGGTGCTCACCACGTCAGCGATCATCGCCCTGATGTCGAAGGTCTCGATGTAGATGTCCATCTTTCCCGCCTCAATCTTGGAGAGGTCCAGCACGTCATTGATGAGTGCCAGCAGGTGCTTTCCCGCGGCATGGATCTTCTTGAGATCAGAGGCGGCAGAGTCGTTCCCCTCGTCCTCAGCTTCTTCCGTCAGCATCTCGCTGTAGCCGAGAATGGCATTGAGGGGAGTCCTGAGCTCATGGCTCATGCTGGCGAGGAAGCGGCTCTTTGTCTTGTTTGCCGCCTCGGCAGCGGCCTTTGCCTCATGGGCCTCCCCGGTGGTCCTCTCCAGCTCGGCCATTGAGCGGCGCAGCTCCTCGGTGCGGGCGGCAACGCGCTCTTCAAGGTCTTCATTGAGACGGCGGAGCTCCTCCTCCATGCGCCGGCGCTCCGTGATGTCCATCGACACCTCGAGGAGAGCCCTCATAGTGTTGTCCTCGTCAAAAAGGGGGTGGAGCGACGTGAGCGCGTAAAACTCACCGCCGGTCTTTCTCACCAGCCGGCACTCGGCAGTGACCGATTTGCCTGTTTCCTTCACGGCTTTCACCGAGTCCTGGAAAACGCAGGCCCCGTTCTTCCTGTGAAAGAGCGATGCAGGCTTATGCATCACCTCGTCCTCCGTATAGCCGAGCACGGAGGCGGCGCCGGGGCTGTAGCCCGTGATGAGGGGCTCGGGGCCTTCGATGCCCAGCGTCACGAAGGAGATGTTCTTCGCTGCTTCAAAGAGGGTGCGCAGATATCCCTCGCGCTCTCTCAGGGACTGCTCTGCGTATCTCCTCTCTCTCTCCGAGCGCATGCCCTGCATTACCACATATGCCGAGAGGAGGACGACGACCAGCAGGATGGCGGCGCTCACACTGACAAGGCGGCCCGACACCTTTGCGATATCGGATTTCACGTCTTCAATGTAAATCCCTGTCCCGATGACCCAGCCCCAGGGCTTGAAATATCTCACGTAGGAGATCTTGGGCACGATCTTGCCGGGATCATCCTTCCACTGCCACATATAGTCGATATAGCCGCTCCCCGATTCCCTGGCCACCCTGACGGCCTCGACAAAGAGATGCTTCCCGTGGGGATCGGCGAAGGTGGAGATGTCGGTCCCGTTGAGGTCCGCACGGTAAGGGTGCATTATCATGTGAGGCCCAAGATCGTTAATCCAGAAGTAATCCTTCATCTCGGCGCCGTAACGGAGGCTCTTTATCTGGTCAATGGCAAGGGCTTTCGCCTCATCGACGGTGATCTCGCCTTTCCGGGCCTTTTCATCATAGTGCTCGAGGACACTCCATACCGACTGGGAAAGCTCCTTGATGAGAAGGCGCTTCCCCTCCATCAGGCTGCTTTCAAACGAGGGAATGATGAGAAAGAAGATCGTGAGGCCAAAGAGAATGACGGCGGAAGCCATGGGGATGATGAGCTGGAGGCTCCTCCTTATTACCACGGTAAGCATGCGGGTATTTTTACGCTTCAAAGGTATGGCCTGCTTCTTGAGTGCTCTCTGGAGACTTCATCACAAAAGGCGAGATTCCTCTTGGAAGCCGTGGAGCACAGGGGAGCCGCTTATGGAATATCCTCAATACTGTATCTGGTGACTTTGCCGGTCACGGCGATAAGCTTCTCCGTGCCGCCTGTATAGATGCTCAAGTCTTCAATGCGCCTGAAGAGGGGCCAGAGAATTTCCGGCAGCGAGTTGGGAGCCCCGTAAAAAAACGTGTGATGGCCCATAAGGGAGGAAGTCCCTGAATAGCCTTCATGCCGGAACTTGTCGAGGAGGCTCTGGATGCTTCTCTTGTCAGCGGCACTGAGCCGGTTATTTGAATCCGACAGCAAAGGCCTGTCCACTTCAAGATACACCAGTTCAATGTTCTTCCAGTCTAGCTCCCGGAGGGCCCTGCGCAGGCTTTCCTCTTCCCCGCTGAAATCAATGTCGGGGAACTGCTCTTCTTCTCTCCTCAGCGCTTCTTCAATTTTTCCGTCTCTCAACAGCCTGAATTTTTCCAGGGCGTTCTCATGGACAATATAGCATGCGAGGTAGATTTTTTTGTAGCTGTTGAGCACCTCGATGTCTTCCACATCTTTTCCGATAAACTGGAAAATGAACTGTGAGCCCGTGCCGATATAGTCATCGAGTATCACGAGAGCGCGGTTATCATGGTCTGGCGCATGCTTTTCAGTCTGCCATGCAAGTCTGTCTAAAGTCTTGAAGTCAACTGCCGGGATGAGGTTCGCTTTTCTGTAAATATATGACACGACATCGCCGCTTTTGCAGGTGAATTCGCGGCTGAAATCAACATCCGTGAGCTCCTTCTCATCAAAACCTCCTGCGGCAAGCCTTTCCTGCAATTGGGCGTGGAGAAGCCTGGTCTCCCTGATGAGCCTGGGCTGGGAATGAAATTCTATTGTTTCCAGCAGGGCAAGGGCGGCGGGCTTGTCCCCCTCTTCAAAAAGGCCGAGCCATTTCTGCAGGGACTCAATCGGAATGACCGGCTCATTGAAACGGGCAAATAACATCTCCACTCTCTGGTTGAATAAACAGCGCTCCTTCATTTCGGCCCGCATGCCTCCTTTTTTCCCGCTGATTTCCCCGCCGTGCGTCCCGTCCGCCATATCAATACAAGGCTCTCTTGTGAGCATTCACCGCCTGAAGGGTTACCTCCTTTTTCTATGGGCACACGCTCAGGATCACTGGGACCCCTTCTCCCGGCCTCCTGGCGGAAAAGGCCCGCTAGAAACACTCCTGAGGATTTATCAATCCCCTCAGGTTTTCCTGAAAATTTTCCTCCCGAGCTGTAACTTTTCGACCAGGAAGGTTTAATAAAGATGAAAAGTCTTTGAGGCGCTGACATGCATGTGTCAGTGGAGGTTGATAGAATAGGAATCAAACACGAAAAGGAGTTCACTCACTTTATGTCAAATCAGATGTATCAGAAAACGAATATCCATCTTATCCTACTTCTTACAATAATCAAGACAGAATCATTTCCTTTAGGTAATGTCTTTTGAGAGAGCTACATTGATTAATCAATTTTATAATTGGAGAAAAAAATGCTCGATGCGATGAGAATTTTGGCATTGGATTATCTCTTCGAAGAGATCGGTGACAAGAATAATCCTCCATATAGCGTTGAAGATTGGTACACTGAAATACGAGAAACAAAGCCAGAGATTCTATTTCCGTTTCTTGTTGAGCGAAGTGAAAATCTAAAAGAGATATTCTCGCTTGAATATTCAGAAAAAGATGATATTGTGACACTTTTCAAAGAAGAAATGACATCGGAAAAAGCAGCTTGGCTTCCTTTTATGAGACCATCAGGTTCCCAGGCAGCTCAAGTCGGGCCGGTATTAAAGCGCAGCTATAGCAAAGAAAAAGGTGCTGGTCCTACTGCAAAAATTCTTTCAACCACACTGAATTCATTTAAGGAGATTGCATCGGCAAAACAGCCATGGTCTGGTTATTTTGAAGAAATCATATCGATTCTGGAACGCCCCAAACTAAAGCTCAAGGACAATGAGATCATAAATTGGGGGGGAAAGGGATATGAAACTCTCTTAGAAGCTTCCGTAGATAGAATCGGTCCTCAGAAACAACCAGTATTCCTCACGGTGAAAGATAAAAATGGAAACTTTCCTGGTCAGAGAAGAGAATATATCGAATATCTTATGAAAGAAAAACTATGTGGGACAAAATATGTAACCAATGAAGCTCAAGCCAGTGATAACCGTACTTGTCCATTGTGTAGTCATGACAATGTGACAATATATCCAAATGCTCTTAAGGGAGCTGGTATTAACATCAGTAACATTGACAGGGCAGGAGCTTTTTCGGAAATCGGCACACATAACGCATGGAAAAAGTATGCTTTGTGCAATGCCTGTGCCGACCTGCTCTATATTTATAAATATCATTTTCTTAAGAAAGATAATGACAAGAAAAATCCTTTTATCACACCGATAGCAGGTGAGGATGCTCTTGTAATACCATATGCATCCATTGATTACTCAGAGAGAAGAAAAATCTGGAGGTATGTAAAAGACTACATCAAAACAACCACTTCTGATGTGGAAGAAGCGGAAATAACCATACTGGACAGACTCAAGGAAGAAAAGAGCCTGATGAATTTCACATTTCTATGGGCGTCAATTGGTCAGAATCTGGAAGATATAACAGGTATGATCACAAATGTACCTCCATCACGCCTTAGAGAGTTATCAAATATCAATGAAGAATCTCAAAAGTGGACCCATCCAATTTTCCCAAATTACTTTCTCTCGGGTGATTTTCGTGCGAACCTCTCTCTTACAGCATTATACGATCTATTCCGCCGCCCAGGCGGTAAAAAAGTCAAGAGCATGAACGCAAGCATGAAATTAAGGCAGTTAAGGCGGATTATTGCTTCAAGCCTGTATCATAAGAAAGAGATTCCTCTTTCTCGCTTCTGGGATGAAATTATGATAACCGCGCGATGTTATTGGTCGGATGCCGTCGAAAACGGTTCTGAATATGGACTTCTCAATGAGGGGAAGAAAAAAACCGGTGAAATTTTCATTACAGCTGCAGGATGGGTAAAGCATTTGTGCTGGTGGTTATATTATTTCAAGAAAACGGAGGTGATGAGAATGGAAGAAAGCTACTTCCAGCCGAAAATGGAAAAACTGAAGCCATATTTCGGATCAGAAAGCGGTATTGATACTCATCAGAAGGCATATGCTTTTCTATTGGGGATACTCTATGGAAAAATTCTGGAAGTCCAGGGTGCAAGGGGTGTGAATGTGAGTGCGAATGCGCTTACCTGGCTCAAACATCTTACATTGAAGGGCCGGGATCTACCGGGATTATATATCAAAATCAGGGAAAAGCTTCTTGCATATGAAACAGAAAAAAGTCAGGAGGTAAGGGCACTTATAGAAGAGATTGGAGCGCTCGGGGTGATACTTGGAGATACCATAATACTTGAGGAAGTGCCTACAAATTATTATCTTTTACTGGGGCAGTCTCTTACAAAAATAATTCTATCGAAAAAGGAGTAAACCATGGAAAAAGCGACTCTTTCACAAAGGCATGAGTTTCTGTTTCTATATGACATAAAAATGGGAAATCCTAATGGAGATCCTGATGAAAACAGACCACGCGTGTTGCCTGACGGGACTCATTATATAACCGACGTTCGTTTAAAGCGCTTCGCAAGAGATTTTATGAAAATTCAGGGAAAAGAAATCCTGGTTGATAATATTGAAGGAAAGACTACCAATTTGACAGGACGGGTCATCGATCATCTTCAAAAGCATAATAAAAATGAAGCGAACGGCGAGGAGCTTGTCGCCATTCTTTTAGATGCCTTTATCGACGCGAGGCTTTTCGGTAGTTCTTTCGCCTTTAAGGAAGCGAAAGAAGAAACTTCAGAGAATACAAGAAAAGCTGATTGGAAGCCTATCCCTAAAACTCTAACCGGGGCGGTCCAGCTCAACATGGGTGAAGTGCTTCACAAAGCAGAGGAAGTTGATATCCATGGAACATCAATATTTGCAAGCGGCCAGGACAAGTCAGCAGGCACGTTTACCACCTATTTTGGTCTTCGTTATGCGCTCATTGCCTTTTCTGGTGTGGCCAATGAACATTCCGCAAAGCTTTCAAAAATGAATGATGCTGATTATAATTTTTTATTAAAAGCCTTATGGCATGGAGTAAGAACCTGTGGAAACACCCGGACAAAGGTAGGGCAGATACCTCATCTCCTTGTGGATATTTCGTACAAACCTGGAGAGGAGTTTCAATTCGGCAGGCTTCATGACTATATAAAAATGAAAGCAGTCAATAACAAAGATGAAAAGGAGTGGGCCGGTCCGGAAGATTACACAGTGGATCTCTCAAAATTATTTTCTCGGCTAGAAGAAAGAAAAGACAAGACTGCAAAAATCCGCTATGCTTGTTCACCGGATATTAGATTTATTCCGGAGTTACCTGATGGATGGCAGAGATTCGATATGGAGAATATCGATAAATCTGGGGGGATATAAATGGAGTTGATAGAGTTCCGTGTGCGAGGAAGAACTGCACATTTCCTCAGGGCGGAGGCTTCTGCAAGTGCATTGAGCTATCCTGTTCCCCCAAGAACAGCTATTTTAGGAATGCTGGGAGCGATCTGTGGAATAAAAAAGGACGAACCACAGATTATCTTGGAACAGACTACTCTTGACTTACCTCAGGCATCTGAGAAATTTGCCCAGATTGCAATTTCGGGAAAAATACCACAAACTCATTGGCATAGAGTGAAACTCAGAAAGGATCCGCCTGTTCCTCTGCCATACACCGTGAAATGCTCTCAAAGGGTAGAGAGAAACACAGCACCGGAGAAAGCTACACTTATTCTTCAGGAATGGCTCCTAAATCCTGATTATACAATATGGGTCTCACTCCCCTCCCCTCATCATGAGGATTTGAAAAATAGATTAAAAGAAAGAAGATGGCATTTTTCACCGAGCCTCGGGCTTTCAGAGATGCTCGCAGATATTGAATATATTAACACTCATGAGAGCAATGTGCTACCAGAAGGGGACTATATTATTAATACAGTTTTCCAGCGTAATCTGGCCAGACTTGATATGGAACAGGTATTTGGAAAGCAATTGGCCCTCCATGCTCTTAATATGCCAAGAACGGTAACAGAAGATCGAATCTTCTCTCACTGCGCTTATTATATCGAGCGTGATGCGAAGCCCGTGCCTGTTAATACAAAGCATGCATATCGAGTAGCAGACAAGAATTTGATGTTCTTATGATAGATCTGAATTCTCATCCGGATCTTCAACTGCAAGAACATATTGCACAAGTTCAATGTGCTGTTGATAGCCTTTGCGGCAAGCACTCTCCCCGAATTATTACTGCTCGAAACAAAGAACTTCTGAGAAAGATTGTCAAGCTTCATGATATGGGAAAGGGAACCTCTGCTTTTCAGGATTATATAAAGGATCCTATCGCTTTTCGAGGAGACCGCATGAAAAAGGCCCATACCCCATTGTCACTACTTATTGTCTTGTTACTCGCAAAAAGAGATAAATGGGAATTCCAAGACACACTGATCATTTCCACCTGTGTCTTTGGCCACCATAAAGGTGTGCCGTATCTTGAAAATCTACGTGAGATTGGAATCGGCGATATTGCAAAATTATTGAAGAGCCAAATCGTTGATCTACTAATAGATGCCTTATATCAACACACAGATATCGACATTGCAAGCATTATTAACAAAGAACGGCCTTGGAAAGAAGCACTGATCTATCTAGATGATAATGTCCTTCCAGCTTTTGAGAAGCTTTCAACTGAAGAAACACTTTCACTAAGACTGAAAATGCAGTTTCTTTTTTCAGTTCTCCTCGAAGGCGATAAGGCATTGCTGGCTGTGAAAAATCCTGGGCATTATCTTAACCGAGTTCAGAGAATTTGGAATTCTCAGTGGGTTGAGAACAGGATTGGCACACTCGATAAATGCAAAAATGATCATATAAGACAATCGATACGCAATGAGATGGTATCGACAATTGATAAAATCCAGACAAACGGGATTTTCAGTCTTACGGCACCAACAGGAACAGGCAAAACCCTTCTCTCTGCAACCTGGCTTTTAAGGCTTCGCGAAAAATTCAATTCAAATGGAGTAATCCCCAAAGCAATTATTGTCTTGCCCTTTCTCTCTATAATCGACCAAACGATAAGAGAATATAAGGAACTTCTCCGGAATTCCGGCGAAAGTGAAGATGGGACGTGGCTGCTTGGAAGCCATTCATTATCAGACAGAAAATATGGCGCTGGGCTAGAAGGAGAGACAGAGCATTTCTTTATCGATACATGGCGATCAGAATTGGTAATCACCACCTATGATCAGTTTCTGTTGACTCTTATTGATCCTAAAGCCCGATATCAGATGCGTTTTCATAATCTGTGCGATGCATTGATTGTAATGGACGAAGTCCAATCACTTCCATGCAGACTCTGGAAGCCCCTTGAAGAAATAATGAAGGTACTGATGAATCAAGGAAATACCAGCCTTTTGTTAATGTCTGCGACTCTCCCTTCAATTATACAAGATGCCATGCCACTTATTAAAAATTATAAGAAATATTTCGAAAAGTGTAACCGTTACAGATTGCGGTTCCGCCAAGAAAAGAAACAAAGGATCTGCGACTTTGCAAAGGAGCTTCTTTCAGAGAGATGCACATGGCTGCGCGAGGGCAAGAGAATCCTTATCACTCTCAATACGAGAAGCAGCGCACGTTTTATTCGTGATAGTCTCTTGCAGAATTGGCCTGATGAATATTCCCATATACCTCTATTGTTTCTCAGTGCTGATGTGACCCCTATGGACAGACTGGAAAAAATTGGGATTATTAAGCAAGGGAAACCTTGCATCGTGGTATCAACACAATGCATAGAGGCTGGGGTGGACATTGACATGGATCATGTCATTCGTGATTTTGCTCCATTAGACAATATTATTCAGATTGCAGGGCGATGTAACAGAAATGAAAGATTTCCGGAACAAGCATTGGTGGAGATAGTGGATCTGATAAATCAAAAAGGAAAACGCTATTCGGAAATGATCTATGATGAAGTGCATTTACAGGTGACTTGGCATGTGCTTGAAGGGATGACAGATATTGAAGAGAAAGACATCCTGACCTTTTCTGAGCAATATTTTGAACAGTTGACAAGAAAGAAAGATACTGGAAATAGCTACCTTGAGAAATTCGCAAAAATGAGGGATAGTGAATCGGTGAAAACTCTTCTACGGGGTTTGGAGAATGAGAAATATGAATTCATTGTCATCAAGTTGGATCCCGATCTAAGAGAAGCAATGAAACACGCTAATGAGGAAAAGGATAGGTGGAAGCGAAGAGAGGCTTGGCGGGCACTTGCAGGAAGGATAGCAAGAATATCCATAAGCTTATATGCGAAAACAGGATTCGAACCTGGCGAGATTGCTGAAGAATATCTGGGTAATTGGCTTCTGAAAGATTCTTTATATTCTCAGGAGTACGGCCTGAATTATTATGAAGAACCCGATGATGTGGTGAAAATACTATGAGCATCAGAATATCCCAGTCTATTCTTAAAATTGTATTCGACCGTCCACTGGAGAAGTGCGTTCAAGTGAAGGATCTAAGAGGTGCCATTGCCCGTCTCTATCCCGATGAAGTTCTTTTACATCAGCATCGTGAAGATGGGAGCCTGACTTATACTTATCCTTTCATCCAGTATAAAATTCTTAAAGGAGAATGTCTGGTAATAGGATTTCAAAACGGAGCAGATGTACTCACGCGGCTTGATTTATTATCCCACATTCTTACCTTTGGGAACTATAGCTATACTGTTATCGCAAATGAACTGAATTTTCGGTATGTAATATTTGAAATGTGCGATAAGCTGCAGAATTATTCCTTTATTACCCCATGGCTAGCCTTGAATGAGAAAAATTTTGAGAAGTATTTTAATTCAAGTCTGAGTGGTTCAAGAAAGAGTCTGTTAGAAAAGATACTTATCGGCAATATAATCTCAGTCTCAAAAAGCCTCGGATATACAGTACCAGGCCAAATATATGCAGATTTCTCGAGATTCAAAGAAGTGCCAACATCACTAAAAGGCATTCCGATGACCGGGTTCATCGGTTCCTTCAGCGTCAACTTCTCCATCCCAGATCTCTGGGGACTGGGGAAATCAGTTTCCAGAGGGTTCGGGACAGTGGTGAAGAAATTGTGAGTAAAATATTTTGCATGAAATCGATTTTATTGCAAAAAACTTTACTTATATCTTAGAGGACTGGAGAACATTTACACCATGCGAGAAACTGATAGAAAGCTTCTCCTGGAATTGAAGCGAAGACTTGTGAGCGAAACTCCTGCTGCAGTGAGAGAGCTTATCGCCTTTGGCTCCCGGGCGAGAGGTGATGCCGACGAAGATTCCGATCTCGACGTGTTGCTGCTCCTTGATGAGAGATCGCCTGCTCATGAGAAAACACTGGAAGACTGCACCTACCAGCTTATGTGGGATAATGATTTCAAGCCTATTATTTCCCTGAAGATTTGCTCAATATCGCAATTTCAGGTTGCATTGGAAAAGGAGTTCTCATTTTATCGCAATGTGAAAAAAGAAGGGATAGCAATATGAAGGATGAGATACAAAGATTGATTGCCAAGTCTGAACAGGCAATTGATGCCGCTGAGTGTCTGCTGAAGAATGGATTCAGTTCCGACGCTGCCAGCAAAATCTATTATTCCATGTTCTATGCTGCAAAAGCCATATTGCTGAGTGCTCATATAGAGGTAACAAAACATTCCGCCGTAGAATCGGCCTTCGGATATTCATTGGTCAAAACCGGCAGAATAGAAGCGAAATATCATCGAATGCTCATAGATGCAAGAAAAATCAGGGAAACGGCAGACTACGACATTCAGGAAGAGATCATCGAGCCACAGGCTACCCTGAAAGTTGAAGACGGGAAAGCGTTTTTGAACGAAATCAAAAGAATTCTGATGGTATCCTGAAAGATCTTATGCAGCTTGTAATAAACACTTATGGTTCATATCTGCAGAAAAACGGCGAGTGCTTTAAAGTGAAGAACGAGGATAAGGTCTTTGAAGTCTCCTGCAAAAAAATCTCATCCATTATGATTGCCACTTCCGCTTATATTACCACCGATGCTATAAAGCTCGCCATGGATCATAATATCGATGTGATTTTTCTTGATGAATTCGGGAATCCTTTTGGCCGCGTATGGCACAGCAAACTCGGAAGCACCACGCTCATCCGCAGAAGGCAGCTTGAGATTTCAGAAAAGGAAGAAGGTCTTACCCTGGCCCTTGATTGGGTGAAGCGGAAATTTGACAACCAGATTGAGCATCTTCTCACTCTGAGGCAGAGCAGATCTCATGTCTCAGCGGAGATTACTTCTTACATTGACAAGATCCGTGAAATCAGAGGGAAGCTAGATTCCCTGGAAGGCACAATAGATGAAGCCCGGGGGAGTATCATGGGACTGGAGGGCAGCGGAAGCCGTATCTATTTCGATGCCCTCAGTTTTATTATGCCCGAGAGGTTCCGGTTCAACGGTAGATCAAGAAATCCATCAAAAGATGAGTTCAACGCTCTCCTCAATTACGCTTACGGAGTGCTTTATTCCAAGGTTGAGAAAGCCTGTATCATAGCAGGGCTTGACCCTTATGTGGGAATAATCCATACTGATCATTACAACAAAAAGTCAATGGTATTTGACCTCATAGAAAATTACCGGATATGGGCCGATGAGGTTGTGGTGAAGCTTTTCGCAGGCCGGCATATCAAGGTGGAGCTTTTCGACAGGCTTCAGAACGGCTTTACGCTCAACAAAGAGGGAAAAGCGGTGCTTATTGATGCCCTCAGCAGGTTCCTCGACGAGAGTATCCGCTATGGGGGAAGAAATATAAAGAGACTTGATATGATCCAGTTTGACTGCCACAAGATCGCAAACAGCCTGATAAAATAGGTAGATGAATGCTATGAAGCAGGGTGAGAAGCTCGTCTGGGTCATCTATGATATCGTTGAAAACAAGAAGCGCACAAGGATTGCCAGGGAATGCAAGAATTTCGGGCTTTACAGGGTACAGAAGTCCGTATTTCTCGGCACTCTCAACAAGAACCAGATTGATGAGCTGGCACTCCTCTGCGATGACATTATCGACGAAAAAATCGACTCCGTATATATATTCCCTATGTGTGAAGAAGATTTCAAAAAGGTGAAGCTCCTGGGCCAGGCTTTCGACAAGAAGCTTGTGTCTAACGAGGTGCTTGAGATGTTTTTTTGAGAGGGGTAATAAATGGAAGCTGCACGGCCCGAGTCAATGCCTATGATCACGCCCTCAGAAGTAATTGAGCACGTATACTGCCCCAGATTCACCTATTTCATGAACTGTCTCAATATCCCCCAACATGAGGAGCTCCGTTACAAGGTGCTTAAAGGAAGAACCCTCCATGAGCACCGTGAGCGGGAAAACACTTCATACCTGAGAAAAAAGATTCACTGCACGGGCAGGGAAATATCGGTCTATCTTGCCTCGCCAGCTTTAAGAGTGAGGGGAAAGGTTGACGAAGTGCTCTTTTTTGATGACGGGAGCGCTGGCCCGCTTGATTATAAATATTCAGAGTACAACGATTATACCTTCAAGACTCACAAAGTGCAGTCGGTGCTCTATGCGATGCTCATCAGGGAGATATACAGGAAACCGGTCCATCACGGATTCATATGCTACACGAGAGGCGGGTCAAAGGTAAGTGAGATAGTTTATTCTGAGGGAGACTTCCGGAATACGAAAGGGATCCTTGATGAGATTTTCGAAATAATCACAAGCGGTTACTACCCCAAAAGAACATCATCGACCAGCCGCTGCGCTGACTGTTGTTACAAAAATATTTGCGTATAAATGATCTTTGACAAAAAAATAGCGTTGCGATGGGAATCTTTAATAATAAAAAGGATGCAATGTCTCCCTTTTTGAATATAGAAAAAGGCTCCAAACGACAAAAAAACAGGGAAAAAGCCCCCGAGTAAAATGGGGGAAAAACTCATATATTACGGCTACGGGGATACATGGGTCAGTCCCAGAGCCGATTCCAGAAAAACAAGGATTGAAACTCCAGGTGAAAGCTGTGGTTTTATGCTGGAATCCCCGTCCCAGAGCCGATTCCAGAAAAACAAGGATTGAAACTACTTGGGATTTGCCTTGTATTCCACGGGCAGGGCGTCCCAGAGCCGATTCCAGAAAAACAAGGATTGAAACCAGCCATCGCCGCGCTCACGCAGTTGGCTATCCACGTCCCAGAGCCGATTCCAGAAAAACAAGGATTGAAACTGGGCTCGTCTGCCCCTCTGAAAAGTATCTTCTGCGTCCCAGAGCCGATTCCAGAAAAACAAGGATTGAAACAGAGATGGCTGCTCGCCAATCCCAACAAGCACAACAGTCCCAGAGCCGATTCCAGAAAAACAAGGATTGAAACCCAGACCATGCAGGCTCACGAGATCGAGAACCTGGTCCCAGAGCCGATTCCAGAAAAACAAGGATTGAAACTACTCATTTTCTGTCATTTGCCACCCCTCTGAATTGTCCCAGAGCCGATTCCAGAAAAACAAGGATTGAAACTCCCATCGCTGCTCAAGCTCCACGCGGGCAATGCGGTCCCAGAGCCGATTCCAGAAAAACAAGGATTGAAACCGGGCGAGCAGGCGCATGGCCGTGGTGAGGCGTGATGTCCCAGAGCCGATTCCAGAAAAACAAGGATTGAAACCTTCATGCCGGTGAAGCAACTGGCTTTTCAGTTCAGTCCCAGAGCCGATTCCAGAAAAACAAGGATTGAAACTTGTTATAATCCAGGGTGATGGATTCGCAGGACACAGTCCCAGAGCCGATTCCAGAAAAACAAGGATTGAAACCACGATACCACCTTCTGCTCATTACGTCTGCTTCTGGTCCCAGAGCCGATTCCAGAAAAACAAGGATTGAAACTTCCAGGCATTCGCGCTGTTCGTGGCATCGATGAGGTCCCAGAGCCGATTCCAGAAAAACAAGGATTGAAACTACACTGTGCAGTTGTTTCCGACTGCAACTGCTGGTCCCAGAGCCGATTCCAGAAAAACAAGGATTGAAACCTATAGTCAGCAAGGATGTTGCCGGTGAGTTTCCGTCCCAGAGCCGATTCCAGAAAAACAAGGATTGAAACACCACTTCTCCGGGGATGCCCTACTGGTAATGCTTGTCCCAGAGCCGATTCCAGAAAAACAAGGATTGAAACGTGAATGTAAATATCTGCCCCGTGGAAGTGCCTCGTGTCCCAGAGCCGATTCCAGAAAAACAAGGATTGAAACCGACAGTGATATTATACTTCACCCCGCCTGTATCAGTCCCAGAGCCGATTCCAGAAAAACAAGGATTGAAACAGCATCGGGAGAGTGGGGTGGCTATCGGCAACCCTGGTCCCAGAGCCGATTCCAGAAAAACAAGGATTGAAACTATAGGGGTTTGTATTGGCCGTTTCCCACTGCAGGGGTCCCAGAGCCGATTCCAGAAAAACAAGGATTGAAACAAGATGAATGTGGGCGAGATAGATGTTCTTGTGCATGGTCCCAGAGCCGATTCCAGAAAAACAAGGATTGAAACTGATCTATTTCCTTGATGCTCACCGTGGTCTTCTCGTCCCAGAGCCGATTCCAGAAAAACAAGGATTGAAACTCACCATATCTCGGTGTATGGTGCGGGGGTGCACCTGTCCCAGAGCCGATTCCAGAAAAACAAGGATTGAAACACCACTTCTCCGGGGATGCCCTACTGGTAATGCTTGTCCCAGAGCCGATTCCAGAAAAACAAGGATTGAAACCCAGAAAATCCACGGCGGCGCCGGCTCTCTGGGTGAGTCCCAGAGCCGATTCCAGAAAAACAAGGATTGAAACTTGGCTACCCTGCACCCATCTATCTGAGTGGCTGGTCCCAGAGCCGATTCCATAAAAACAAGGATTGAAACTACATCGTCTTTGCAACAATGTGCTCATTCTCTATAGTCCTTTACTCTTGTCAAGGGCACTGCTTCTTATTCTTACCCACATGGACAAATACTGTTTACGCTAAAATCCAGTTGGCCGGGAGAGCTTCCCCATCGAAAAATTATTTTCTGCAGCTGCAAGAGGGGCGCACGGTGACCCCACCCGCGTGGGCAATGACCGGGAGAGTGCAGAAACAGGCCGTGGCGATTCTTTGAGAGCCTTCAGGGTCATTTTTGTCATCCGCACCTCTTTTCCGCCCTTCACGGGGTATCCTGCGATGGTCTTAAAACCCCTTCATTATGAGCTTTTATGGGGGTGGTCCTTTTGCTTTTTTTCTCTCAATATGTTATTATTATTACATGGATACATTTGAGACCCACACCACTCACTCATTGTTCCTGCCGGATGAAGAAGAGCTTCTTTACCTCGCGGATCCCTGCTGTCTTCATGACCACGAGGACCTTCTGCTCCTCCCCGAGCCCTATGAGCTTCCCGAGGGGACCCTGTACAAACCGGAGCATATCGTGAAGATCACCAGGGAGGGGCTCATTCCCGAAGCGGAAAGGCTCACCGGGGATATCACCTGGGGACCCCCCATCTCCACTATCAGCAGGGATGAACGGGCAGCCCGCGTAGATTTCACCCTCTGTGAAGCTGTTCGCGGCCGCCTGGCGCTTGACCTCACCATCGGCGGCCTTCTTGTGAATCTCAAGACGAAAGGAGTTGATCATTTAGGGTATCGCTCCATCGGTTCTTTTGCCGTGGAGCATCTCTCGTTCTCGGGGCGCACCGCATCTGAGCTGATGCGCAACTTCGAGCTTCTAAGCAGCCTTCCCCTCACCAGGGAGGCATATCTCCAGGGGAAAATTGCCAGGAGCGCCCTCAGGCATCTTTTAAGGGTCGTCACGCCTGAGAACGAGGCGGAGTGGCTTGAGAGGGCGCAGAAGCTCTCGGTGAGCGGCCTTGAGAGAGATGTGAAAAAGGCGCTGGGCTCTCGGAGCACACAGATGCCCTGTAGCGGCGAAAAAGGTTCCTCGGCTCACTGTGATACCGCTGAGAGCGGAATAGCCTCCGACGGCGACGAAGCCGATGGCACAATGATGCATTTCAGCGTATCGCCCACCCTGGCACTCACCTGGGATTTCACCCTTTCCTTCTTCCGGGACAAAGAGCACTATGACGGGCCCATCGCCGGGTTTGTCGAGGCGCTCCTTGCCAACTGGATCGGCTCCGGGAAATCCGCTCTTTGTCTGTCACCTCTCGACGACAAGGGCTCTCTCCCGATATTCTCCAGGGTGCCCCTTTTACCGAGGCGGATGAGAAACCACCACATCAGCGATCCTGATGCCGTCAACGGGCAGGTGGACGAGAGGCAGGCGGCCACCGGTGACAACCCCTGGGAATCGCCGTGGAGCATCTTTTTTCCGTCGTGGCTGGAAGAGATGGGGAGCGCAGGGATGTCGCATCCTAAGGTGGCAGGGACAGCCTCCGGTTTCAGCATAGATGCGGGCCCTGTAAGAGATTTGGCGGGGAGGCTCATCAGGGCTGCAATGATACGCCAGAGGCTTGATGCGGCAATCGGCATGCTCCTCAGGGCGATGGAGGCAAGGAAGCTCCATCACCTGTTCGGATTTGACTTCATCGAGGATTACGCCCGGGAGTGGTGCGGCTTCTCAATGGCCCAGACCCGCCAGCTCATCAGACTCGCCGAGGGCTTCGGCCGCCATTCTCTCACGGAAGATGCCTTTAAAAAAGGCACCATCACCAGGGAGCAGGCGCGGCTCATTCTCCCCCTCGTGGATTCCAGGAATGAATCGCAGTGGATCGCCTATGCCGCGAGTGTTCCCACGGTGGACCTCCGGGAAGAGGCACGGCGCTGCGCGAGGATTCTGGAATATGACTGCCTTGTTTCCCACAGCTACAATCTTCTCCCCGGCTTCCGCTATCTCACCGACGAGAGGTTCCACAGCCTTTCTCCGGAGGTGCAGGACATCATACGCGATGGGTCATGGTATATGGGCCCCTCGCTTGCTTCTTCATGGCCCCTCTCATCGGACGACGAGGAGCTCATGCTGAGCCGCGACAGGCGCTTTGAGGAGCCCTGGAAACATTTCAGCGATGTCGATGAAATGCTCGCCTGTGAGGCCGGGATGAAAATTGAAAAAAACTCCACCCTGTGTGCGGGACCGGAAGTTGTCGAAAAAGCCCGGGAGGCCTGCACTATCCCGCAGGGTGCCAGCCCTGAGGAGACCTTCCTCGTGGACATCCTCCCGGGAGGGACTTCTGCCCAAAAAGCATCAAGCGTCATGATGGTCAAATTCTTTCTCCCCGCTGATCTCTACGAGGTCTGGAACATGGCAGCCCTGGCCTTTCTCCATACCGCCGCAGAGGAATCCACCGAGACTGCCATTGGCCTGATCCTCCCGGAAGAGAGATTCCTCGCATCCCTCCTTGCCGATTACCTCGCCACTGAAGGGGAATTCCGCAAGGCGGCCCATCACCACAGAATTCTCAGGCGTGACAGGTTCCGCTGCCAGGCTCCCGGCTGCCGTTGCCGCAGAAACCTTCACGTGCACCACATCATCAGGCGCTCCCAGGGCGGCACTGACAACCCCTGGAATCTCATCACGCTCTGCGAGGCCTGCCATCTTCACCTTCTGCACGGCCTGGGAACCCTCTCGGTAAGAGGTAAGGCGCCCCTCGGCCTCACCTTCATATTCGGCTCCCTCTCAGACGGCGAGCCCTTCCTGGTCTATGAAAAGGGGGTGAAGATCCAGGAAAAACAACTGTAATGGCCGGCTGCCGATTCTATCAGCATATGGTGCGGGATTCCAGGCTCTTCACCCTGAGCTCTTCCGGCGGGAGGCCCAGACCCTTTTCCAGGCTCCGCCTTATGGCGCCCATGCTCTTGACATTGTTCAGGCTGTTCCACTGGGTCATGTCGGCATGGTGATCTCCCTGGATCACATCGCTCACCACGTTCTGCACACGAAACTTTATTTCAGGGTGGCTCTTGAGCTCATCGAGCCAATAGCCGAGCTCTACTTCAACGGTGTCCACCCCGATTTTTACCGTGTCCCGTGCCCACTGCACCGTCTCAAGGTTGGGAGTGGCGACGCGCGTGTAAGTGCCGGGCGTGGCGCCAGGGGAGGGAGCGAGCCAGTCGAGGCGCTCACGGCTTCCGTCAGGCCTGAGCCGCTCAACGGGGGTGGCTATCTGCCCCACCCGATAGGAGGGATTGACGGCGCCGCAGGTGCCCATGAAGGTGATGTCCTTCGCACCGTGCTCGATGAGAGCCGCCATCACATCCTTTGATAAATCGCCGTAGAGCGGGGGCAGGAACCACAGGTGCTTCCCGTTCTCCAGCTCCATGACGTGCACTGAAAGGCCGCTCAGGTCGTGAGCCGGCTCTTTCCCCGGGGGAGCTGCCCCCCCGGCGGGCTTTTTGCCGGAAAAGACTCCGGCGAGCTCTTTCGCGTTGTGAAGAGGCTTTGCCGTCATCAGGGCCGCCGCCGCCGTCTTCCCCATCCCGTACACCACGTAATCCGGCACGTGGCCAAGAGACTCGAAGGCTTTCAGGAAATCGTCCTTGACGGGGGTGTAACGGCCTGCGGTGCTGAGTCGGTCCGCTGGGAGCCCCGCGAGCCTGAGAAGGCTCTGGATATGGAGGACGCGGTCATCGCCGTTGACGCGCACGACGGCATACATGGCCTTCCCCGCCCCGTCCTGGACGCGGCAGACCTGGTGGAAGCCCTCGCGCTTCTCCACCTTCTCCAGCACCTTCCAGCCCCGGGCCTTCATGGCGTCGAAAGCCCTGCTCCCCTCGCCCTGAAGTATCACGAAAGGCTCATTGCCGGACTTTATGGCCTCCATCGCAGCGGCGCCGAGGTTGTCCTCCAGGTAGCGCTCCAGGTCCTTGATGGTATGGGGATCCCCCGGGTCAAGCGATGCAATCTCCCCGCGGTACCCAGGCTTGCCCGGATCAGGGGCAGGCGGCGGCATCTCCATCTTGAGGGGAAGGGTGCGGCGGAGGCCGTCGAAAAGCGTCTGCGCCGCTGAGAGGAAATCGCTCTTCTGATCGGCGGGGTTGAAGGGCGGCAGGTCCTTGTAAGCCTCCGCAAAGGCCCGGGCATCTTTCAGGAATGCCGACGCCGGCCCTGCTCCGCTAAGGCCCTCCATCATCGCGGAGAGCTCCCTGTCCCGCTCTATCATCTTGCGGATCACGAGCTCGGCCCTGCGGCGGTCGCCAGCAGAACGGGAGCTGTCATTGAAGACCTCCCCGGCCTTCTGCCTGATGGAGCTGATGCCCTCCCTGAACTGCCCGACGGCCTTGCCGGCATCTCCCCTGGCCCGCGGGTCATTCAAGGCGCTCCACTGCATCATCTCGTCAAGCTCGCCGAGAGGCCCCCTGGCGACGAAACGGCCCTTCTCAAGGACCTTCGTTTTCATCCCGGCGGCCACGTCGGTGATGGGGCTCCCGTCAAAAGGCTTGAGCTGGAGGACCTCCCTGTTTCTCGCGTCGATGGAGAAGTGGGGATTTTCAAGCCAGAGCGCCATGATGTGGTAATAGGAGTCAAGGCGGTCCATATCGGTGACCCAGGGGTTGTTGGTGATGTAAAAGCCGCGGCTTGTGAGTCCTTCCTTCTCGAGGGCCCTGATGAGCTCCCTGATCTCGCCTGCCATGTAAGTGGGGCGCGTCTCTCCCTCTTTTTCGGCCACCACGTTCCGCCGCGTCTTCATGGTAAGCGTGCTGTTGTCGTCATAAGTGTCAATGCCCATCACGACTTCTTTGAGCCCCAGCTTTCCGTAGGCTGCCACGAGCTCCCTGTTGACCTCCTTGCCGCCATTCTCGCCCGGTGTCAGGAAGCCGTTGGGACTGCTGTGGCGGCAGTAGAAGCGGAATTTGCCTTTCAGGGGGCTCTTCTCGTAGAGATCGGCAAGCTCGATCATGCGCTCGGCGTTGTTGTTCAGGTTGCTGTCCAGGAAAAAGATGTCGATAATCTCTCCATCCTTCGGCTTCTCCAGCGCGGCGATCTTCTCAAGCTCAGTCATGATGCGCTTCCCGTCGAAAAACTGAAATGACTTGACGCCGCCGGAGCAGCATATGGTGCATCCCTGGGAGCATCCCCGCGAGGTGGCAAGCAGGTAGCTTGTCCTGGCGGGCGGGCCGCCTGACGACTCCCGGAACAGGCCCTTCAGGAAGGCGTCGTATTCGCGGCTGTAAATCTTCCTGTAGTACCGGGGATCGGTCTCGAGCTCACTGAACCCCTGCTTGGTGAGCGTGTGGGTGAGATCGGGGCTTCCCAGCAGCACCTCATTCTGCGAGAGGCGCTGCACGAAGCCCTGGTGCCGGTAAAGGTCCTCGACGGTGAGGCCGGGCTTCGCAATGGTGTCCATGTAGTCTTTCAGCGTGCCGTGCTGCTCGTCGCCGAACCACAGCAGATCGGCCTCGGAAGTGCCCGCCGACAGGGGGTTGCTTGCGGGCCCGAAGCCCGTGGCTATCTTGAACTTTCCCTCCCTGGGCGTGTCAAGGGGCCTGTCCTCGCTGGGATAGGTGAACTGGAAGTAATTCTGCTGCCGGGTGTCAGGCACCCGGTAAAGCCAGATGTCGGCATCTCTGGCGGGCTTTGCCTTGTGGCCCGCCCTGGCCATCTCCTGGGCCGTCGAGCCGGCGAAGAAGCCTTCGGGCGGCTCTGCCGATATGGAGACAAGCCCTCCGCAGAACATTGAGGAATCCTTGTCAATGGGGGGGCTCAGGGGGCGCTTCCCAAGGACCGGCACGATTGTGACCTTGTCGGGATCGTCTTTCCTGAAGACCGAGAGATTCAGGCCGCCAGGGAGCTTCCTGTCCTTTGAGAAAAGGTTCCTGTTCAGATAGACCCTTCGGAAAGGCTGCTCTGGATCGGTATCGATTATCACGCCCCCGCCGGACTGCCGGTGTACCTTCCCCGAAGGGCTGGCCTGCAGGGCATTCACCTCTTTCATGTCGCCTACGATGACTATCTCGGTGACGCTCCGGGAATCGAGCTTCCCGATGAGGAGCTGGCGCGCCACCTGGCGGGCAATCGACGAGGCCTCGGGGATGGTGAGCTCTGCCCCGCCCGACGCGTTTTTTACGAGCACATTGCCTGAGACTCCCATCATCATGGGGTTGAGCTCCATCTTCGTGAGGGCGGACGTGGCTTCCAGAGCGCCCTTCCCGGAGACAGCCTGCATCTTTATGGGCTCGCGGAGCTCCGGCAGGGAAAGCTTTCCTGCCGCCCTGAGAGCCGGCGCCTCTGTGCTGAAGCCCTCTGACGGGCCGGGGATCGCAGGACCGCTGCGGAAGAGGCGCTTCGCCGATCCCACGATGCCTGCGAGCATCATTCCGGTCTTGGCAAGGCTCGACGGGAGCTTCTGCGAGATCTTTCTCTGGAGCTCGTTGACGCGGGCGAGGCCCTTCATCTCGAACCGCCTGTCAAAATCGCCGTCCTTCTTCCCGAAGCTGTCCCAGTCCTTCAGGAAGGCCTCCTTCATGTGCCGGGCCACCCCGGCGTCATCTATGGCGATGTTGAGCTCGTGGTTGAGGTAAAAGGCCTGGGTGGTCCAGTCGCATGAGCCGGCGACGACCTTCCTGTCGTCAAAGACAGCCATCTTGGTGTGGTACGAGGCCCTCTGGGGCCCGTCCCCCCCGGGCGGCGAGAACACTCTCACCTCGACGCCGGCGCGCTCAAGGATCTCCTTCGCGGCACGGTTCTCATCAGACCGGGAGAGGAGGACCCTCACCTTCACATGCCGCTCTTCTGCCGCTTCCACGAGCTCACCGAGGACTTCCTTGTCGGTGAGCCAGTACATTCCCACGTCTATGGAAGATGCCGCTTCCCTGATGCTCTTCCTGACAGCCTCTCCTGCATCGTAGCGGAAGGGCTCGCTCACTTGAAGCTCCACCCCGGGGCTTTCGTCGCGGTGCGCCACCTCCGGGGTTTTTCCACCGCAGGCCTTCCAGTCCCCGGCGAAAATCCTCCGGGCCTCATCGACGGTGTCGCCCGTGAGAAGGAAGGCCACGTCGAAATCCTTCTTCATCCTGAAATCGTCGCTCCAGTTCTTGCTCCCCATGAGGGCCGCATGGTCATCGACTATGATCAGCTTGGTATGGTTGAACTGCCACGCGGACTTGAAGAGGGGATATTCCATGACTTCGGCGCCGGCGCCTTTCAGCTCGTCTATGGCCTTTTTGTGGTATTCAATCTCCTCGGCATTGCGGCCCGGAGGATTGTTGATGATCCTGACCTTCACCCCCTCGCCGAGCTTCTCTTTCAGGACTTTCACCATCTCCTCGCTCCTGATGGAGAAGATCTCGATGTCCACCGAGGTTTTCGCTTCCTTCACAAGCTCTGCCATGGCCGTGGCGGCATCGCCGTTGACGAGGGGCGCTACCGTGGTACCGCCCACCCTGAAGAGAGGCCTCTCCTTAAGGAAAGAAGACGCCGGCGTAAAAGCATCGCGCTCCGGCGCCGGAGAGCCCTCGCGCCCTGCCGTCGGGGTTGTCTCAGCGGCCTTATGACGGCCTGTGAGTGAGCGGCCAAAGAGACGGCCATACTGGCTTCCTGTCTTCATGCCCTTCAGAAAACCCTTAAAGCCTCCTACGGCAATTCCCAGAGGCCCTCCCATGAAGCTCCCTGCGACACGGGCCGCCGTGGCGCTTCCCGTTTCAGCTTCAATGAATTTATTAAGGAGATAGGAGGGCTTGGCCACTGCATTTTCTATCTTTGCAAAGCCATAGACCGACTCGGGCGAATAGTTTTTCGCAATCTTCGCGTTGACGTCATCGATCCTGTCACGGCCGGCCGCCGTCCCCAGCCATCCGCCCAGCCCGGCTCCCAACAGCGAAAAAAGCATGCCCCCTGCAATTCCCCCTGCAACGCTGCAGGCCCCCGCCACCGATGAGCGCCACGCCTTCTTCACAGTCTCCCTGAAGCCTTGTGGCTCGCTTTTCTTCTCAGGCAGCGCTTCATCGGATTTAGTGGTGTGGTGTGAGGCCGCCGGGGCTTTCGAATAGGCCATTATCTTCTCGGCTGACTCATACTGGTAGTTCTTATGGGCTGGGACGAAGCCGTCGCCTTCCCCGCCCCCGGCAATAACGGGGTCGAAGCCGCCCTCGGCGCCTCCGTGGCAGCGCATGATGCGCATGAAGCCCATGGCTCCGCCTTTAATCAGGCCGTACTGATCTACGGCCTGATGGGTGTATTCGGAGCATGACGGCGTGTATCTGCAGTCATAGTCGCGCTCGTCGGCAAGGTCACCCGAGACGTGCTGCTGGTACTTTTCTATGAACTTGTTTCCGATATTTCCCAGTATCCTGTCCATGCTTATCCTCGCGCACAGCATCCCATGGTATTATAAGCCATGGCAGGATCCACTTCAACATATGCATTGTTAACGTTCTATTAAGAAATAGTCACTTCAGCGGGGGAGCAGCACTCTGCCTTCCGCCTTCTAAGAGGAGATACCGGCAGATCAGGTCCCCTGCCTTCATTCCCCGGGTGGCGGCTCGGGGTTCTCCAGCTCCGCTATCCTCAGCAGCAGCTCCAGTGATTCTCCTTCATAGCTCTGCAGCGCTTCATTTATCCTGTCAAGGTGCTTCTCAGGGTCGCGGCCGATCCGAACCAGCGCCGAGAGGGCACTCAATTCAATCTCCGACGCTTCGGGTGCAATCATGAGCTCCTGGGCTCTCTCGAGGTCCCTCACCGCAAGGTCGGGTCTCCCCATCTTCCCGTAAGTGTTCCCCCGGCATTGCCAGGTGAATCCATCGGAGGGATCAAGCTCAATGGCTTTTGAGAGGTCAGCGAGGGCTTCATGACAGGCATTCAGGCAATAATAGGTGAATCCCCGCAAGGAAAGGTAGAGGGGAGTATCGGGGCGCACCTCGATGATCCTGGATATATCCGCGAGAGCCTCTTCATGGCGGCCTCTCCTGCTATGGAGCGCTCCCCGCTCAACAAGGGCTGCAATGTAGAACATATCGCTGCAGGGCGGCCTTTCAAGTGATTTCGAGAAGTCGGCGAGGGCTTTCTTTTCATCCCCCTCCTCCAGCATGGCAAATCCACGGAAGAAATATGCGTTCATCCCCCGGGGCTCGATCTCGATGGCCCTCGTATAGTCCGCCGCCGCTGCGGAAGTATCTCCCAGGGCGAGATGGCAGTGGCCTCGCAGTCGGTACGGCCATGAAAAGGCCGGATACGAGGAGACCAGGCGGTCAAACTCCCCCATCGCCTGAGAGAACAACTCCCTGCGGTCCCTTATCAAGAGGAGCGATCTATCAGCAATATCGCTCCGGGGATTTGCCGTCATCAACCGGGCATAGGCATTGACGGCATCCCGGAAGGCCCCCTTCCAGAAGAGGGCTTCGGCCATGCCGGCGAGCGCGTTGAGATTAGCGGGCTTCAGCGAGAGCGCCCTCTCGAAATCAAGGATGGCCTCCTGATAGGACTTCTTCCGCATAAAGGCATTGGCCCGCTGCAGGTAAAAACCGGCTTCCCGGGGCTTCATGGGAATCATTGCGCTGCAGTCTTCTATCGCCTTGTCAACGAAGTCCATTTCCAGGCAGGCTCCGGCCCGTATGCTGATCGCCCACGGGTCCTTCGGCTTCATCGAGACCATCCTGTCATAGTCCTCAAGGGCCTCACGGTAACGCTTCATCTGGGCGAGCACCTTGGCGCGCTCAACGAACAGGCCCGGGGCCCGGGGCTTCATGGTAATCATCCTGCCGAAGTCCTCTATCGCTTCCTGGAGCCGCCCGCAACGCTTGTACGCATTGACACGCATCCACAGAAGCACCGGGTCTTTCGGCTTGAGAGCTATAATGGCGCTGTAGTCTCCTATCGCCTCTTCAAAGAGCCCGCACTTCTCAAAGGTGACGGCACGCATGCCAATGATCTTGTAGTCATGGGGAGAGTGCTCAATAGCCCGGGTATAGTCTTCCACGGCATCGTGATAAAGCCCCTTCTCGAGACAGGCGTAGGCCCGGGCCGCAAAGGGGAACTCAGAAGGGGGGACCTTGTCTCTGATACTGTCAAAAACCGCTATCGCCTCATCATATCTCTTGCTGCACATAAAGGTGTGTCCCTGCAGCAGCCTTAAGAAAGTGCTCCCGGGCGCAAAATAGAGCATCCACGAGGCAAACCGGGTTATCTCCCCGGCCCTGCCCGCCAGGGTCAGGACCTTCGAGACGAGAAAGTAGAGCAGATCAATGAAAAAATAGACAATTTTTCCTGCTGCGGACTTGAGATGGCTCATGTGCCGGCGCTCCCTGGCTTCAATGGGCAGTGCTGAAAGCTTCGACACCTCGAAGGGCCTTTCCCTCTCCTGAATACCTCCTTGCAGGGAAGGAAGCCCTGCCCCGGGTTCATCATCCGAGAGGGAATTACCGCGCCAGGGGAGAAAAGGTGAGATGACGCACCCTCATCGCCGGCAATGGATGATCGAGAGCCGGGATTACCGCCTCACAAGAGAGGTGAAGAGCATGAAATCCGTGACGAAGCTTGTCATCGCCGCAGTATTCGCCGTTCTCATCTATTGGGCCTTCACTGTGCTCGCCGGCAGGGCCCAGGCGGGGCTCCCCGCCTATCACACCGAGCCCGGCACAGTCCTGAGGTTTGACAAGTACCGGGGATACTTCGACCTGTCGATGGAGGGCGACGTGTCCGCCAGGGGCTCGTACCGCTGGGAGCTGGAGGGCTTCTCCATCCTGGCCCATGCGCCGGGCACCGCCTATTCCCTTATCCCGATGAAGCTCACCTACGCGGCAGGGGAAAGCTCGAAAGAGCGCGGCGTATGGGTTTACCGCAGCGGGGACACCAATACGAGCACCTACGAGACTTCCATGTCGGATTCCAAGATACTCACCTTTCCCTCACCGCCGGAGCCTGTCAAGGGGGACACTCTCAAGAACTACCAGCAGATGCTCCAGTGGGAAAAGGAGTGCATGGAGATTCTCAATAAGAACAACATTGAGTGGCGCATGCATTTCACGGATCACAGGATCGCAGGCGGGAAGATGGAGCTTGAGATCAAGGTGAGAGTGAAGAGCAAAGGCACAAGGATCCATACCTCCATTTTCAGCGGCAGCGGCACAAAAGATGTGGACCGCGATGACAAATGCCCCTTCTATGCGGGCTTCAGGTTCACCGATTCAAGGACCACCCATTACACGGTGATGTCCAACACCGGGGCCTACAGTCCCGATATCAAGGAGGACAAGATTGTCTTCGCCGACGACTTTTCCTTTGACAAGTTTTTCCTGTCAGGCTCCAGGACCCAGCAGGCCACCTGCACCGTCAATTTCAGCCCCGGCTTCAGGGAAGTGAGCGATGACACGAAGTTCACGCTCTCCCTTGACTGGAGCCTCGCCCCTAAAAAGGAGATTGACGCGGTCCTCGAGGCGGTGGACTCGAAGGAGTCGCAGTGGTACCCTGAAGTGGATGCGGTGAGGGAATACAGGCTCACCCTCACCAATCCCCCTCCCCAGGAGATCGAGGAGATACGCTTCACCCTGCTTGACACCTCCAAGAATCCCGGCATCTTTACCAACGGGGGAAACCACTGCACCCACAATCCATGCCCTGACTGCATCGGGGGCTACAAGAGTGACGACTACAGCCATGTCACCTCCTTCGCAGGAAGACAGGTGACGCGGAAATACTGCCATTACAACGAGTGCCCCATTGATACCCTTGAGGACATGTTCTTCCGTGAAGGTGACAACGCGGGATACGACATCGGCGAGAAGTCTCTCGCCGGGAACCTCAAGTACCGGGCAGGCCTTCAGATCACGAAAAAGGACGTGACAGAGAAAGAGAACAGGGTGAAGGTGTATGTGAAGGACTCGGCGGCTTCGGCGCGCCTCAAGGCCGAGGTGATGTACGGAGGGATCTGGTTCCCCGCCAAGGTGAAGGGCGATACGGCCGATGAAGAGGCCGGCGAGCTGATGCTGCCCCTTGACAGGAACCAGAACGGCATCCACGACAAATGGGAAAAGGACAACTCCGCGAGCGATCCCGACGCTGACAGCGACTCTCTCGCGGGATGCCCGAACAGGGGCGACGGCCTCACGAGCTTTGAGGAATACAGAGGCGTCCTCACGGAAAATGTGCTGACCCGCCTTGATCCCCGCCGCATGGACCTCTTTGTCTTCGACTACTCGGCTTATTTCCACAGCGCCATCCAGGAGGCGAAAACGGTCTTCGCCAATGAGGGAATGAAGCTCAACGTGCTCTATGACCTGGACTTTCGCAACGACGTCGTCAACTACCTCGGGGGCGACCACTGCAAGGGGAGTCAGTATATCCTCGTCATCATGCTGCCAAGCCAGCTCAGGCCTTTTGTCATGGACGCCGCGGGCCTCGCCTCGCACGTGGGGCCGCCTTGCAGGGACGCGAACACGGTGCTCATCAATTATTATGACAGTTACCTTGGCAACGTTCTCAGCGTTGATGACAAGGGAACCACTTACAATGACTACAGGCTCCTGTGCCTCAGAAGCACGGTGCGCCATGAGATCGGCCACAACGTCAGCATGCCCCACCATGGCCAAACCGATAAGACCAGGAAAATCAATGGCAAGGAGGCCTGGGTTGCCGCCGTGGGAGGGCAGCACAGCGGCAATTTCGACTGCATCATGAAATACAACTGCGCCGATTACTGGATTGACGACACCTCGGTCCCCGAGGGCTCACTGCTCCCTCTCTCGCTCAATAAATACACGGCGGGAGCGGGGAACCGCGGCTTCTTCTGCAGGAGCCCGGAGGGCACGGGGGTGAACAGCGGCGGGTGCTGCAGGGACGCGACGAGCGGCGCCGGGAACTGCATCGGCCACTTCAAGGTGAAGAGCTACTGAGAGAAAGGAACAAGACGAGGTGAAAAAGGGAAAGACGGCGCTTCTGATATTCGCGCTCTTCCTGCTGGGAGGCATCATATTGGGAGCCCTGATAATAAGGGAGAGCTTCAGGGGTGAGCCCGCAGGGACACCGAAGGGAACACCGGTCCCTTCAGCACAGAAGGGCATGCTTTATTTCTCTCTGAGCATCAACGGCGCCTTCACTCAGCGTCTCGGACCCGGCACGCCCCTCTATGCGACTCTTGTCTTTACCAATACCCTCAGCGGGAAAGCCCTCGATCTCTCAGGGCTCGGGGGGCTCTCCCCCCTTGTGAAGGACGGGAGCGGGACTCCTGCCGGGATTTCCTGGGAGCTTATCTCGCGGGGAGCACCGGCCACGCTCCCCCCGGGATCGTCATGCGCTCTCTCCTGGGGGGCCCGCTCCGGCCTCGCGAAAGGGGAATACCGCGTCGAGATGGAAATCCCTGAAACGCTCCTCGTGAAGGAGGGGAGCGAGTCCCTGCGCATCCTTGTGAAGCCTGCCGCCCTTGAGATAACCGGTGAGAAGAATGACGGTGAAAGGGAGTTCTACGGTCGAAGAATCCGTTTTATCAAGGGAGAGTATGAGGCGCTCGCGGCAGAGCTCAGGGACAGGGTTTCGAAAAACCAGGGCGATCCCTCCCTCGCCCTGGAGTGTGCCGATGCCCTGGAAATGAGCGGAAAGACGGAAGAGGCGCGGGAGGCGCTGCTCGCCTTTGCCGCGCATATGGAGAAGGAGCATGGGGCCGTGCCTTCCTGGGTCCCCCTCCGCCTCGCAGCCCTGAGGAAGAGAACAAAGTAATCCTGCAGCATGCAAAGGAGATAAAGCCATGACGGGAAAGCTCGCGAAAACTTACGGCACCGCCCTCGTGCTTATCGGGATACTCCTGGTCGCCATTGATGTGCTCTTCATGAGTGTCGAGCTCAAGATGCTCACCTTCTCCCTGAACCCCCTCGAGGTCGCCGCGCACTATCTCAACAGACTGTGCTTCCTGAGCTTCAGCTTCGCCGGCGTCATCTCGTCGCTCTTCTTCTCCCTGGTATCCGTCGCCGCGGGGATCTCCTTCTTTTTCAAGCTCTTCTCGTATTTCCAGATGCCTCCCGAAGAGAGAAGCCCCGCGGGCCTTGCCGTCACCGGCGGCATATCCCTTTTCGCATGGCTTATCCACGGGGCCTGTATCTCCTACTACTACACCATTGACAAGTGGAGGGTGGAAGTGAGCACTTTCAAGAGGCAGTTCTTCTGCACGGAGCTTTTCTGGATAACGATGCTCCTCTGCCTCTTCGCCTTTCTCCTTTTCGTCATCCCCACGCGGAGCCAGAAGCCCCTGAGGCGCGCACTCTCTTATGGCCTCTGGTGCTTTGCGCTCCTCATACTCGGCAATATCCTGCTCTTCGTGTTCATCAACATGGTGCTCAACAAGGAGGACTTCGGCATCACGCCCGTGGCGAGCCTCATCGCCCTGATATTTCTCGGCGCGGGGGCCGCGGTGCTGATAGAAAACGACAGGATACTCACTCTTATGGAGAGCATTGACCATTCGCTGAAGCTTACCGCCCTGGCCGCACCGCTGGTGAATTTCATCGAGAAGGAGCCGGAGAAGGTTGCGCCGCGCCCCGGGTCCGATCCTCACGCGGCTCAGGCCCCTTCAAAAGAAGGCAGAAAGGACGATAAAGAAGCTCCCCCGCCTCCCGGGCCGGCCGCCGCGGAAAGCGCTCCCGGAAGCTCACCGATGGTGAAGCCCGAGCCCCTCGCCGCTGCGGAAGGGTCCCTGACCGCTCCCGGTGACAGCAAAGCTTCACCTGACAGGCCGGCAGCCATGACGGAAAAGCCGCCGGCAGGCGCCGCCGCTCCTCCTCCCAAGACTCCCCCGAAAAGCGCTGCTGCAGCCGGAGTGCTGTGGGGCGCCCTCTCTTTTGCCTTTGTCGCAGCGATGTTTCTTGTGTGGTTCTATGGCTTCGGGCCGGGAAAGCGCGCCGAGCAGGCTCAGACTCCCGCGCCGACTCCCTCTGTGGCGGAAGTCACCCCGACTCCCCCTCCCTCTCCTTCACCGGCGGCCAGTCCGTCAGTGAGCGCCGAAAAGCCGTCGATGAAAATCTTCGGCCTCGATGAGATAGCCTACACCGACATCTCCGAGAGCACCTTCAGGAAACAGATAACGGACATCGCGAGGCTCGGCGTCTTTGAGAGCATTTCGGGCCCCTTTGAGCCCGATAAGCCTATCACGCGGGCCTTGTATGTAAAGTGGCTGGTGAAGGCTCACAACATATACTTCCCCGTCGAGTCGGGCAACTTCATCAAGCTCCCTGAGGTGAAAACTTCAGCCTTTGAGGATGTCCCCCTCGATCATCCCGACTGGAAATGGATCCAGGCCATGGCGAACGCCGGATATGTCATCGGCTATGACCTTGAGCATTTCAAGCCGGACAAGGAGCTCTCACGGGAGGAGATGATGGCCATAAGGTGCAGCCTGGAATACAACATCACCGAGAAAGACATCAGGCGGTACGAGGAAAACCTTGACATCTACAAGAAAGATCTCGAGGAGCGCTTCAACGACGCCTCAAAAATCACCCACCGCTATATAGCCGGCTATTACAAGGACATGGACAATGCCTTCATTGTCCTGCGCTCGGTATTTGGCACCACGAGGGTTCTCATGCCCCAGGAGAAGCTCACCAGGGCCGAAGGGGCGGCAAGCATCTGGGCAATCCACGGCACCAACGCGAAGAAAACCATAGAAAAGATAAGCTCAGGAAAGGAACTCGTCGGGGAATAAAGGCGGCGACTTAATGGAAAAAGTGGAGCGCTCATCGCAAGGTGCCTTTACTTTCGAGTAGGTATCCTGCGGGGAGATGTTGAAACTATTCCCTATTAAAAAGAGGGGGGGCTTCACCATGTGGAGAGTCATCATCAAGCTTCTGGGCACCGCGGCACTCTTCGGGGGCGGCGTGCTTCTGGGGACATACCTGTCAGGCGAAAAAAGCACGACGCTCGAGGAAGAGCGCCTGAGAAAGAGGGAAAAAGAACTGAAGGGCCTTGAAGACGAGCTGAGAAAGCGGGAGGAGCTCACCGCCCGCCAGAGTGCCGCTCTCAAGGAGAAGAGGGGACACCCGGGAGCCCCTGTGGAGCACGGTGCGGCAGGCACGGCCAAAAAGGCGCCGGTCGATGAAATCAGGCTTGCCCACAGGAACCTCTTTGACGCCATAGAGGCAAATGACAGCTATTCCGTCTACGGGTTCATCGATGATGTCAATGCCATCGTTGACGCGGGCCTGGGCGAGAGGGCCATCCACTGGGCCTCGGCGGCAGGCGCCGCCGACGTGGTGAACCTCCTTATCTCGCTGGGCGCCGACATCAACGCAAGCGACATGAACGGCATCACTCCCCTCCATTCGGCGGCTCTCCATGGCCACATTAGTGTCATTGATATCCTCATCGAAAAGGGAGCCGGGGTAAACAAGCCATCATCGAACGGGAGCACGGCACTCCACAGGGCGGTGAGCTCGGAGCATGCCGGAACGGTGGAGCTTCTCCTCGCCAGGGGAGCCAGGGCTCACGTGGCCGATAAAGCAGGGAGAACAGCGCTTGATCTTGCCAGGGAGACAGGAAATAAGAAGATAATAGACCTTCTTGAGGCTTCCGGCGCCGGGAAATAGCGCAGCGGGAAAGACTATGAAGCACAGACTTTTATCCCGGGTCAGCCTGCTCTGTCCCCTCTGCGGCAATGACCTCACGCTGTCGGAGACTTTCATGGTCCGCGGCGGCGAGCTGGACGAGGGCCTCCTCGCATGCACCTCCATGCGGTGCCGGAAACTCTATCCCATTGTGAGCGGCATCCCTCTCCTCATCAGCGACCTAAAAGGTTACTGTGCCTCCAATCACCTGCTGGCTGAGAAGCTGAGATCAGGGGCGCTGCACGCCAGGATGTACCGCGCCCTGGAAAAGCACTGGTCCCTGCAGGTGAGGGCCCTGGACGCTCCTTCCTCCCCGCCCGATGCCTACAGAAAAACCCTGGCCTATTATCTGTGCAGGCATTACCACGACAGGATCACGCTCGACGACAGCGTCGCGTCAATGGTGCCCCTCACCTCGGCGACGGCCCTTTATCACCTGGAATACCTGAGAGAGATGATGGGGGCTGCTCTCCGCGGAGTCGGCGCCGACCTCGGGTGCGCCTGCGGGCGCTTCGTCGCTGAGCTTGCGCCCTTCGTCGAGTGGATGATCGGCGTGGACTGCTGCTTTGATTACCTTGAGATCGCCCGCACCATAATGAAAACGGGGAAATGGGCTTTCTCACTCCCCATGAGCGGCACGATATATCGGGATGCCATCGTGCAGGCTCCTCCTGCCGCCGGTGAGAACGTGGACTTCATTGCCGCTGACTGCACCAGCCCCCTGTTCGGAGGCGGAAAGCTCTCCTTTGCCCTTGCCTTCAACGTCCTCACCGAGCTCCCCTGCCCTACCCTTCTTGTCAAGAATGCCGATGCCATGCTGACTCCGGGAGGCCTCCTTGTCCTGGCGTCAACCTATAACTGGCAGGCCCCTCTCAGGGATGAGCTTCTCGGGGAGCTGGAGAAGAGCTATCCCACTTACGAGGAGCTGTTCCGGGAGCTTCTTGCGGGCCGCGAATGGCGGCGGCTCCTTTCAGGGCCCTACACGCTTGTGAAGGAGGAGAATATGGCTTTCGGAGCCCGTTACGAGCACCGGATGTTCCTCTTTTATATCATGCACCTGATGCTCTGCAGGAAGGGAGGGCAGGCAGGTGAGGTCCCTTTCTTTCTTTCCGGTGAAGCGCGGGAATAAAATGACGGCGCCATGGTATCATTCACATGAGACCCTCGTTCCGTCCCGCGGCACACCCGCGGAAGCCAAAAAGGAGGCCATATCTATGAAATCATCAAGATTTCCTTTTCGCCAGGCACTGGGCATCATCGTGCTTTCGCTTGTCTTCGCCTTTTACTCAGGTGCATTTTCATGGGCGTCATTGGAGACGCGGGTGGCCGTCGTCATCACTGACGAAAATGGAAAGTGGTCGCCCGGCGCCGAGGAGGAGGTATACTCCTTCGGGATCAGCCTTCCCCAGGCCAAGGAAGGCGCCGGCTCCCCTCCCGGGAACATCAGGCTTGTAAGCCCGAAGGAGGCCCTGAACGGGAAGACATTCGCCACCGTCACTCCCGAGGGGCGCGCGGAGCTGCTCCGCTTCCCCGGGGCCCTTCTCGCGTCGAAAAAAGCCGGGGACCTCTTCAGCGTCGATTATGTCTTCCTGGTGAGGCTGTTCAAAGCCGGCAACAAGTGGGCTGCCGAGACTACCGCCTATGGAATTTCGAACGGGGACATTGAGCTCCTCGGGGTGAAACTTGGCAAGGACCGCAGAAAGGCAATGGACCTTGTGGTCGCTGAGGTGCCTGCGGCCGTGCAGCTCATGTCGGAAACACTCGTGATGCCTGTCGTAGGAAGCGACGTGGGAAAGCTCTACCATAAAAAAGATGCCGAGCATATTACCGGGAAGGGGACAAGGCAGGAGTTCGCCAACTCCAGGATAGCGAAGAAGGGGGGCTATAAGCCATGCCCCATATGCCATGCCGAGAAAACCCGCTACTACTCCGATGATGCCCTCGAGGCAGCCCTGGGCCGGGAGCTCACCTCCATTGTAGAGAGCTCATTCATCGTTTCCGACAATCCCGAATACAGAGAGCGTGTGGTCCGCCTCGGCCATGCCGTCGTGAAGGGCAATGACCTGAAGCGCTATACCTACCGCTTCCGCGTGCTGGACACCGACGTGGTGAATGCTTACTCTGTCCCTGAAGGGGGCGTGTACATCACGAAAGGGCTTCTGGGGATCCTGGAATCAGACGACGAGCTGGGAGGCATCATCGCCCACGAGATAGCCCACACTGAAAGCCACCATGCCGTCAAGATGTACAGGAGGGCCCGGACCAACTCTTACCTCGGGGCCATTGTCGTCATTGCCACGGGGAGCCCCTGGGCACAGCTCCTCACCGACTTCACCAACAGCTTTTTCGTGAGCGGCTGGAGCAGGGGCTTCGAGACAGAGGCGGACCGGAAGGCAATGCTCTTCATGACCGCCGCAGGCCTCGATCCCAGGGAGTTCACCGTGGTGATGAAAAAGCTCGGCGACAGGAGCAAGCTGAAAAACCGGGGAGCCGAGTGGTTCCGGACCCACCCCACCGATGAGCAGCGGATAAAAGAGGCTGTCAAGACCTCTGAAAGCCTCAAGGGAATCATAGAGACTTTCAGAGAGATTGAGAAGATAGACGCCGATATGGCTGCCTGTCTGCGCGCACACCCGGAATACTTCATGGATGACTCCGGGTTCCTGAGCCAATTCCTGAGGAACCTGTCAGCCCTCCATTTCCCCGCGGCTCCCGCAGATCAGCCGCTGAGCAGCCCCGAGCCGCTGAGCAGCCCTGAGCCGCTGAGCAGCCCTGAGTCGGTGAGCAGCCCTGAGCCGCTGAGCAGCCCTGAGCCCGGGAAAGCCTCTCCCGGCGGCGGAAGCGATGGCCCCGCAAAGGGGGAATAATAAGCCCCGGGGGCGCTTACCCCCTCTGCCCCCGCTCAGTTCTTCAGGGTGATGCTGTCTGTGTAAAGCTGTTTCATCGTGCCCTTATCGGTGAACTGATAGACGCTTACTGTCTCTTTGACAGAGCCGTCGAGCTGAGAATCAGGGTCAATGATCACCATCGTGCAGTCAGGGTCGCCCTTGTCAATCCAGGTGCCGGAATTGGCATAGATGCATTTATCATTGTTGGCGTTATAGCTTGCGCCAAGCGTCGCCTTGTGGGTATGGCCGAAGACCACGACCCGCGTGCCGGTGTCGCGGGAGAAGTACTGGGTTCTCGACTGGAAGTCGCACCATACGCTCAGTGAGCCCACGAGAAGGCCGCTGAGAACGCTTATTGAGCTCGGCACCAGGTTCTCGGCCTGCCGATTCTGCCAGTTGTCCTCGATATAGCGGTAAAGCAGGGGCTGATTTATGGTGATGAAATCAACCTGGGGCACAAGGTCGTTGATGGCATAGACGCCCGTATAGCCGTCAATCCCTGTTTTGATGATCTTCGCATTGTAATCCTGGGTGGGCTTCACCTGGCTCAGGATGAGCTTCCAGGCAGCCCAGTAGTAGAACGGGCCGATCATGGAATTGCTGTTGAGCCCCAGAGAGCCTTCAAAGCCCACGCTCTGGTAGCCGTTGGAAGCGGCAATCTTCGAGACGAAGAAGCCCGGGGGGATTATTGCGCCGCTGTTGGTGGTATAGTTCTCCGGGGAATAAGGAATGCGGTTTGAGAGCATATCGGGGGCATTGAAGAAATCATAGCGGTGGCTGTGCTCGATGACCGTCCCGGCAAGCCCTCCGGGAGAATAGGTGCCGAGGCCGGCGGCATCACGCTGCTGGCTGATGCCGGGAAAAATCCTGTCTATGTCTTCTCTGGTGACGAGCATATCGTGGTTCCCAGGCACATAGGTCACTTTTCTCCCCGACTGGATGAGAGTCTTTATGCCGCTAATGATATCGGGATGCGCCTGGGCGATGGAGTCCACGAACCTGGACTCCCCTTCCTGGCCGGAGCCGAAGCCGTTAAAGGTGTCGTGATCCATGGGGATCACCCACTCATCAAACATATCGCCGTCGATGACGACCTCCTTGACTGCCTGGCGGCCGGCCAGGGTCTTAAGAAAATCCACGAGGATCGACTCGTTTTTGTTGAACCAGGCGTATCCTTCCTTGATGCTCCGCTCGTCGCCGAGGTGAATGTCGCTGATGACAACCACAAGGTTTCCCTGCGGATCGCTTGTGTCATCATCGTCGAGGAGCACTGACTCCGCGGTGAACTCCGGGTACGTCTGCGCAGGTGACGAAGTATCAGCGGGGCTCAGGATCATGGAGCTCTCTGTGCCGCCGCCGGTAGAGCACCCAGGCAGAAACATCAGGGCCACCAAAAGAATACTGCAGAGAATGAAGCTGTTTTTCATGGTACCTCCTTTGTGATGACTGCCTCGGTGCTGACCTCCCCGGGCTTCATTGGCCATGGTGCCTGCGAGGGGCACCTCCAGGAGAGTTCTTGATTTCCGTAACTATTCCTCCGGGGAGAGGCCGCAGTCTGTCCCTTTTCCGCGGTTCATGCTATAATACGAAAAGCAAAGTACCTGGAATCTTCATTCAGGGAAAAGAGAGGCTCAGAAGAGGAGGCAGATGAGCATGAGAAACCCATGGGTGATCCGGGGCATCAACCTTAAATGGATCATCCTTATGGCGCTGATCATCGCGGCGTACCTGCTCTGGCCCTCGGGAAAGCGCTATCCTCCCGGGGTGCTGATCAAGAGCACCCCCCGCATGGAAATGCTCGAGGGGGCGAAGTCCTGGTCCTACCGCGCCGGAACAAGGGAGTTCACCCTGACCCCGAGGGCCCAGTTCGCCATGGAGGCCCGTGTCCTTTCCGTCAACAAGGAATATGACGACGTGCGGATAGGGCCCCTGGACATCGTCGTGGGCTGGGGGGCCATGTCGGACCAGAAAGTGCTTGACGGGATCAGAATCTGGCAGGACAACACGAGGCACTGGTTCTGCATGCCCAGGGGGAGAGAGTGGCCCATCCCCATGGATGAGGTGGGCGGGTCTGCCGTGAACACCCATATCATTCCGGCAGACCGGGAGATTGAAAAAAAGCTGATGGCCCTCAGAAAGGGCGACCTGATAAGCCTCAAGGGGCTGCTGGTCGATGTATCGGGGGAACAGGGATTCTCGTGGCGCACCTCGGTGACTCCCGGCGGTTTCGGTGACCATTCGTGCAAGATCATCTGGGTGCAGAAACTTGACCGGCGGTGACTCAAAGACCTGCGGGCGGCTTCCGTCTCAGGAAGGCGAGCGCTCAATGGCCTGGGTGAGACAGCGCACTGCTCCCTGCATACCGGATATTGCCGAGGAGGGGATCGGGATCACTTCAAAGCCCTGTTCCCTGTAGATACTCTGAGCAAAGGTATCCAGCGCCTTTATCCCGTACACGGGAAGATAGACCCTTTTCACCTGCGAGCCGTCCGGGGATTTATAGCTCTCCATCATGACGTTGTTATAAGTGACAATTGGAACCCCCACGTAAGGCTGGCGCAGATACGGAGCCCTTATTACCCTGAATCCCCGGGCTTCCATATCTTTCGCCACGGCGTCGAAGTTATGCTGAAATGCTTCTGCCCCTTCCCGGGAGCTTGTCCCTTCCCGGTTTTTCTCCAGAATCGACGTCAAGGCGTTTTCGCTGCAGTCACAGGAGGCCTGGAGGCTTTTCACGGCGCCTTTCCATTCTTCTTTTGACATTCCCTCGAGGAGCCTCACGCCGAGAGAGGGATCGCCCACGAGCACCGTGGAGTCATCAAGGGGGGTCAGGGCCATGTCTATATGAAAAGTGGGCTGCTGCTCCTTCTGCGGGGTGGCGGGGTTGTCCATCCCCACGACAAACACTTTTTTCTGGAAAGTCTGGTGAAATACCTCGGGGACTACCTCTCTCAAGAGCTGCCCGAAGTCGGGGCCTTTCTCCAGCTTCGTGCCGGTGCGGTTCTCATAGAACCGCATGACTTTCCTGTCAAAGCTTTTGTTGATGAGTCGGTAGAACTGCAGCTGTTCGGCCGTCTCTTTCACCGATTCAGCGCCGATGAAGACCGCATCCTTCGCGGCCACCATGTTTCCCCCGTCAATCCTGATGAAGGGGAGATCCTTCACTTCAGGCAGACCCTGGCCCTCCTGAACCCTCTGAGGAACCAGCCTGTCAGAGGCTGCCGACCAGTAATCCCTGTCCTGGCGGAGAATCACGGGGGAGCCGTCACTGTTCCGGGCTGGTATCATGGAGTCCCGGATCCAGAGGGACACATTCCCTCCCGCGGGAACGACCTTTATCCTGCCGGGGTTCTCGAGCTTCAAGTCCTTTATGGTTTTCTCGAGGGCGGCCCTGTCTTCAGAGGCTTCCACCACGAAGGTGAATTTCACGTCTTTATCGGCCGTCTCAAGATATGTCCTGTAGGCCTCAAGGACCTGCTCCTTCACCTTGCCCCGGAGATTTCCGTCGAGCTGAAAGGCGAAGTGCCCGATTTTTCCCGTGTGATCGGGGAGCACGGAGGCACTCTCGCTGAAAAGAGCATCAGGGACGCTGATATATTCATAGTCGTAGCCTTCAGCGCCCCTGTCATGGAAATTCAGGACCTTTGCCTGGTCTTCCATGCCTTCCTTTTTCACTCTCTCATAGAGCTTTCTGCCATACTCGGCGGCCAGTCTCCTTGAATCGGCATAGGTGTGGCCCTGGAAGCCCTTCTTGAAGAGGCTGCCGCCCTCATCGGGCGATGGATCCTCAAAGCCGCTCCCGTGGTGGGGGAAGGAGCCGGAATCGTCAAAGGGGAGCACCTTTTCGCGGGAATACTGGCTGCCGAAGGGCGCGGCCAGCGCCGGCACCGCGTTGAACCCTGCTGCGCCGAGAACTGAAAGGCCCAGCAGGAGCCCTGTCATTGCCTTCTGGGAGACGGTGAGGCGGCTTTCAGTGTTCTCTTCCGGGAAGGAAGGCATTATTTCACTCTGAGGCGTTCCTTCCCCGGCTTTAAAGCTGTCCTGGGGAGAAGGAAAAGAGGGAGGCTCTGCCGTCTCCCTGAATTCTGCTCCCGGAGTCCACTTCAGCTTGTCGGGAAAGACATTCCTCACTGGTGAGGTATCCATGCTTCACTCCTCTGAGGGTAAATAGCGAAAACGCCCGGCCTGCCGGGTTCCTCTACAGATTATAGCATACCAGGGCCAGGATGGGTGTTACCAAGAGGTAAATTTTTCGCACTCCTCTTCTTGCCTTGGGGAATATTTTCTGGTAAAATTCTTGTGAGGCCGAAAAAGAAAGGATGGAACCCATGAAGACAAATCTTTACACCGTCATTGCTTTGGTTCTTGCAGCTGTCACCGTCACCGCCCTCATCGGCTGCGGATGCTCCGGAACAAGCGATTCCAACGCCGGGTATATCAATACGGGGAGCTCAAATGCTCCGTACAACCCCCTCAACCCCGAGGAGCCCCTCGTCACCATAAGGAGCAGAAGTGCAAAAGCCGACGTCACCATAACGGGATATGCCATGGACGTGAAAGGCACCAACCCCGATGGATCTTCTTACAACTACCCGGATTTCACCGTCAAGGGGGCGGGGCTCCAGGGGATTAGCCAGCCGCCGTACGGCCTCCAGCAGTTCACCTATCCCTATATGTACCTGCTTGCCAACAAGAGCGGCGCAAACTGCGTGCGCCTCTACGGCGCCGCCTTCGCAAACGAGACTCCTGCCCAGCAGGCCAATGATGTCGATGCAGCCCTCACCTGGGCAAGATCCGCGACATCAAACGGGACCCCGATGTTCGTCGCCGTGGGAATCACGATGGGAGACAGCAATGCCATTGATTACACCAATACCCAGAGCGGGTCGACACTCATGGCCCAGCGCCAGAACATTCAGACTTTTGTAAACGGGGTCATTGCGCTGAACAATGATCGGCAGCTTCTGTGGATTATCGGGAACGAGCTGGTGAAGAGCTCCGATCCCGCGGTCCACGCGGCAGTGTACACAGAGATCGATTATATTGCCAAGAATATAATACAGGCAGGCGGCAGCAACCTCCCCTGCATGACGGCCGTCCCTACCGTCACCACCGCAGAGCTTGAGGTCATCGCCGCGAACTGCCCCGACCTGCAGATCCTGGGCATCAACGATTATTACGGAACTTTCGGGACGACCTCGGGTGGAGGCTTCCTGAACACCCTCGCCTCCACCATGACGGCTTCGCAGCAGGATCCCAATGGATGGCAGAAGCCCTATATCGTCTCCGAGTTCGGCTCCTATGACCTGGGGGGCCTCAACATGCCCACGATCACCCTGCCTCCTCCCCCTGCCTATGTTCCCCAGGGGATCTACGCCCTTGAGGCTAATTCCACCCTCGTTGCTGCCGACTATTACAACAATTACCAGACCTACATAGTTCCCGCTCTCACCACGGGCTGCGTGGGCTCCTTCTGCTACGTCTATGAGAACCCGGTGTACTCAGCCCTCTATGCGTATTTTTTCGAGATGGTGGTCTCAGGCCCCCTGGAAACGCCGAGTTATAATCCCAACGGGAGGTACAGGCTTCAGGCAGTTGACCAGATGATAAGCGCCTGGGGAGGGACTTCTCCCGGCACGGCCTACCCGCAGATCGTCCTTGGTGCCGACCAGGATCCCCAGGGGATCTCCTGCTCCTTCAAAGCCACGCAGCAGAACATGTCGCCTTCCGCCGTGAGCCCGGGCGCACCGCTCACTGCATCGGTCAAGGTGAATTTCAGCGGATCCCTCACCTATACCTGGTACATCGTTGATGACACCGCCAACCATTACAGCCCTCAGAATTACGAGGGGACCGCGTCAAATCCCCCTGCCGGCGTGTCTCAGAACACGGTGACCTCGGGAGGCACCCAGACCAATACCGTCACCTTCAATGCGCCCCAGACCGCGGGGAATTACCAGCTCAGGGTCACCATAGTGAACGGCACCGACCCCGGCCCCGGCGTCGATCCCTCGGTGCAGGGCACCGCGGCGACGGCAGCAGTGTATTTCCAGGTCGGCAGCCCTTAGGGGGAATGGTGTACATGGGATCGCTCATGGCTCACTCCGCTTTTCAGATTTTTGGAAAGCTTCACGCCGCCGATATTTATCTCTTCCCCTTCGTCGATGATGGCCTCTCTGCCCATGGCGGGGAGCTCTTTCTCTCTTTCGGCGACTTTTGCATCATCGCAGATCAGAGAATAGACATTGCCCTTGTCGTCATCGACAAAAAGGCTGTTGCCGGGGCCCGCCGACACGTGCTGCGGGAGAGAATCAAACCACAGCTCCCATTTTTTCTTGCCCGTTTCCCCCTCGAGAGCGTACAGCACGCCCGTCATTTTTGGAGAGCCGGCGAGGGCGGGGTTGTGGCATGCCACGTACACGGTGCCGTCATCGCCTTCGGCCGGGGGCGCCGTCGCCGACGTGCCGGGATTGAACTCCCATTTCGCCTTCCCCGTCTTCTCATCGAGGATCTTCACCCCCTGCTGATGGGGACAAAACAGAAGCGTGCCGCGGCGCCCTACGGTGAGAGAGGGGTACATGCCCCCCAGCATGGGGCCCTGAGCTTCCCACAACAGGGAGCCTTTATTGCTGTCAAAGGCCTTTGCATTTCCCGAGGTGTCGGTCACACAGAGGTTTCCTGAAGGAGTGCACACCGGGGTGAAGCCCCCTGTTTCCATGGAAAACTCGTATTTCTTCTTTCCTGTTTTCTCGCTCAAAGCCAGAATTTTATCATTATTCTTCTGCTTTACAAAGAGCGTCCCCCCGGGTCCCCGCGTGACAGCCTCCGTGCGGCCCTCGATGGGAGCCTTCCATTTTTCCCTGCCGCTTGAGCCGTCAAGAGCCATGAGGTCCTTTGATGACTCCATGGCCACGAAGACCGTGCCGTCTTCCGTAACGGCCATCTCCTCTATGCCATATTCATCGGTGGGGATGTTCCACTTCTTCTCTCCCGTGGCGCCGTCCACGCCGTAGATTTGATAATCTCCCGCGCGGGAACCGCCCCAGAATACAAGGGTGCCGTCGGGGCAGGCCATGGGGGGAGAGCAGAAGATCCTGGTCCTGTGACTCCATTTTTCCTCGCCGCTCTCTCCTTTCAGAGCCGTGAGACGCTTGAGACTCACCCCCGCGTAAACAGTGCCATCGGCGCCGATGGAGGGCCTGATGCCAAGGCTCTCTTTGCCGATACTGGTCACCCAGTTTATCCTCTCGCTCCCTATCCGGTCTTTCCCCAGAAGTATCTCCCTGGCCTTGTCAGTATCCAGAAGCGCGGCTGCGTGCTTCGCGGACTTGCTGAAGGAATCGGTGATGCTCTCGAAGTGGCCTTTTTGCGTGGCGGGAGGTTTTAAAGCCTTTGGTTTTCTCGTTTTGGGAGGTACCGCGGTGGTTTTCGGAATTTCCATTGCAGCAGGATCCTTTCTCTCATTTCATCCTCGGTCCGAGGCGCGGATGGAGTTATCAGGGTTTATACTCACCAGCATATCACTATGATACCATGAATTCATCTCATTGACAAAATATTCCTATAGGCAGGGAGAGATTCTGCTCTCTGACAAGGGACGGGGCGGTCCCTCCTCCCCAGCTTCTGATGCATTGATAGTGAAACGAGTGATTCTTGCCGATGCTCCAGGGAGGAAAAAGGGGAATGAATTGCAAATATTAGGGAGCTGTCCCTAGTTTTTCACTCCACGGAAAGGAGGAGCCGGTGAAACTATTCAGCTCAAAGGTGAAGGAAGACGATTTCATCGTGTTTTTCAAGCGCCACGCCGGGATCGGCGTCGAATGCTCCAAGGCGCTCAGCTCCCTGTTCCGCGGCGGCGGGAGCGAGTCCTTCAAGCTCATCGACAAGCTTGAGCACGAGGGCGACAAACTCTGCACCGACGTGCACAAACTGGTGGACCGTACCTTCATTCCCCTTTTCGACAAGCCCGACATCCTCGCCCTCACAAATTACCTCGACAACATCCCCGACACGATGAAGACCATCGGGCGCAAGATGGTGATTTTCAACCTCGACAAGAGCAAGGAGAGAGAGAGCTGCCTCGAGGTGGCCCGCAGGTTCTGCCAGTGCATAGAAGAGGCCACCCTTGAGCTGCTCAGAGTGGTTGACCAGCTTCCCAGGTTCGATCATGACGGGCTGAGAGCCTCGGTGCTGAAGATCAATGCGCTCGAAGACAAGGCCGACGACCTCTTGGACGAGTCGCTTGCACGCCTTTTTAACGACCTCAATGCCCCGGTGACCGTTTCCATGGCGCTCTGGAGCGAGGTTTTTCACCTGCTTGAAAGTGTGACGGATCACTGCCAGGATGCCGCCGATACCCTGATGTCCATTGCGCGCAAGGAAGGTCACTGATGGAGACTGTGACCCTTGTGGCCCTCCTCATCGTCCTTTTCCTGGTGCTCTCGTCGGAATTCGTCAACGGCTGGACCGACGCTCCCAACGCCATCGCCTGCCTCATCACCACCAGGGTGATGACGGCAGGCCAGGCCATCGCCCTCGCCGTGGTGATGAACGTGCTGGGAACCCTGTCGGGAACGGCAGTGGCCGAGACGATGGGCAAAGGGATAGTCTCGACGGCCACCATCAACCTGCTGACTATTTCCGCCGCCCTCGTGGGGATCATCGCCTGGGGGGCAGTGGCGGCCCGCTACGGGATTCCCACAAGCGAGTCCCACGCGCTGGTGGCGGGGCTCTCAGGCGCCGCCCTCGCGACGGCAGGCCCCGGCTCCCTTCAATGGGCCGGCTGGTCCAAGGTGCTCATCGGCGTGGCTTCGGCGGTGATCCTGGGCCTTGCAGGCTCGTGGATTGTCAGCAGGATCATCATCAGGCTTGCGGCGAAGCGCCTCCCCGGGCCTTCAAAGAAGCTCTTCGACAGGCTCCAGATACTGTCGGGGGCATTCATGGCCTACAATCACGGCCTCAATGACGGCCAGAAATTCGTCGGTGTATTCACCCTGGCACTCGTGATGGGGGGAGTGCTCAAGGAATTCCATATCCCGGTGTGGGTGATTCTGCTCTGCGCCATCACCATGGGAGTGGGCACCTCCATTGGAGGCAAGGAGATCATCGGGACCCTGGGCGAGAAGATTGCGAAAATAGAATCGTGGCAGGGCTTCGCTGCCCTCACGGGGGCTTCCACCACTATCCTCGGCGCATCGCTTCTGGGCATTCCCCTCAGCACCACCCACACCATCGTGGCGGCCGTCACCGGCACCGGCATGAGCAGGTCGCCTGCCGTGGTCCGATGGAAATACCCGAGGCGCATCGTCTACGCCTCGCTCCTCACCTTCCCCCTCTGCGGGGCAATCGCATTCCTGGTGTGCTTCCTGCTCCAGACCCTGCAGAGGCTGTTCATGTGAGATATCCCCGGGCCCTGCTGAAGCTCCGTGTCACAAAAAGTTAACACTCATTGAGTCTTTTTTTAGTATTCCTTGAGCGCTCTTTGAGGGCCTTCCTGTACCATTAAACCATGGGAATGCCGGTAATGAGGTTGCCAAGGAGGTGCCGTCGATGAATTCCATAATTATAGGCAGTCAAGCCTTTAACACCATGCCCGCCGCTGCCGGGAAGCCACTTTCCGAAGAGCATGCATCAGAGAAGCCGCGCGACACTTTCAGCCTGTCTCCCCGCGAAGAGGCCCCTGTCGCGAAGCCCTCGCTCTTCAAGAGATTTGCCGAATCAAAGGCGGGAAAATACCTTGAAAGCATGGCCTCTCCGTGCGCGTTTTTCGCAGCCCCCGCGCTGACGGGGCTGGCGGTGGCAGCGCTGCTTCCAGGAGCTTCAGGAATAGCTCTGGGAGTCGGTGCGGGTGCGCTGGTGAGCTCAATACAGGGCATCACTTCCGACCTGGAAGAGAAGTCGGCAGCCTTCAGGGGCGGGCTTCTCTGGGGGGCAGGCTACGGGCTTATGGGCGCAGCGGCCCAGGCCGCGGGAGGGCTCGGAGTCGCGCTTCCAGTAGTATCTGCAGTGACAATCGGCACGGGGTTCATTGCGAAGGCGATTGTGGAGCCCATGCTGAAATGGCCCGAAAAGTGGCACCAAAAATAGAAAGGAGACTGCCGTGATGGAGATGCTGCTCACCACCGGTACAGGACCTGTCTCAGAAGCGGTGTCATCTGGACGTTCTTGGTGACAGTCTCGCCCGGTTGCACCTTGAGTATTTCGTTCACGTCGGCATAACCCGCCCTGGTGACGGAGAAATCCCTGTTTCCCGGCTGCACGCCGACAAGCTCATAATTCCCATTGGTGTCGGTCTCAGTTGTTCTGTCGGCGTAGGTGACCCTCGCACCGGCAATGGAAGCGCCGGTGGAAGAGTCCGTCACCGTACCCTTGAGGGTCCCCTTGTTGGAAAGGACCGTCATCGTGAAGGAATGGGTCACCGTGCTCCCTGAAGCGACGCTCACGCTGCCCGAGTATGCATTGTAACCGCTGAGGGTGCCCTCCACGGTGAAGGTCCCCGCGCTGAGGCCGGTGATTTTATAGAAGCCGCTCTTGTCGGTATAGGCCTGACCTCCATCGGGCCCCCTGGCGACGACCAGGACCCCCTGGAGGATCTTGCCTGAGGCTGAATCTGTCACGGTGCCCTGGAGGGTGCCTGATCCCTGCGATGGGCTGAGTGCAAAGTCCTTCGTGACCGTCTCCCCCGCCCTTACGGTGACTGTTGCGGCACCGTCCGTGTATCCCTCCCTGGTGACAGTGATCATGCACTCCCCTGCCGGCAGGCCGGCAAGACTGTACCTTCCGCTCTCACTGGTGGTGGCTGCGGCATCGTCCCCCCTCACTTCGGCGTCCCTTATCGGCTGCCCTGTGGCTGCATCAGTTACCGTGCCTTCTATGGAGCCTGACGTGCTTTCGGGAGCAAGGGTCACATTGCAGGTAGTCGTGCCGGAGACCACGGTCACCATGGTAGATGATGATTGATAGCCAGTTTTGACAACTCTGATGGTCCTGCTTCCGATGGCGATGCCGGCGAGCCTATACCTCCCCTCGCTGTCGGTGTATGCCTTCGTGGCCTCGATGGAAACTGTGGCGTCTTCCACAGGCCTTTGCGTGACACTGTCGGTTACCGTTCCAGAGACGCTCCCCGCTGAAGGGTAAGGCGTCATCGAGAAATTGCAGGAGGTCGCCGCACTGCCCTGAACTGCCACCGAGCCCGTGTAACCGGCGTATCCCGCCTTGGAGGCTATGATGGTCCTCGTTCCCGCGATTATGCCGTCCAGCTCAAAATAACCGCGCCCGTCAGTGAGAACGCTCGTGGCGCCGATTGCGACCTTGGCGTTTTCCAGGGGCGAGCCGGACTGGCTGTCGGTGACCACGCCCGTCACCTCGCCGGTATCCCAGAAAGGCGTCATCCTGATGTCACAGGTGAGCGTATCGGCTGCAGTGACCCAGACGAGATCGACGTAAGGGTCGTAGCCATGCTTGAGGGCGAAGATGAGACGTGGCCCGGCCAGCACGTCGAGGGAGTAGTTTCCCTCCGCATCGCTCCTGCAATCGGTGCAGCCGATAAACACAAGGGCCCGCTCCAGCCTGGCGCCGGTATTCCTGTCAGTGACCTGCCCGGCGACAGTGCCTTTGAGGGTAAGGGGGGTCATGTCGATATTCCTGGAGGTCGTCTTGCCTGCCTCAATTTTCACTTCACTGGAATAGATCCAGTAGGCATGCTTGATGGCATATATCTTCACAGTGCCTGCAGGGAGGCCTCCTATTCGGTAACGGCCGTCTCTGTCTGTCGTGGCCACCTCGAATCCCGCGATGACGATGGCTCCCGGAATGGCTTCTTTCTTCCAGGTATCAATGACTGTACCGTCAACTTCACCTGTCGTCGAGCGGGGGGTCATCTTTATGTTCTTTTCTGTTGCCGGGGCTGTCACCACGATGGTCTCAGGGGTGTAGTCATAGCCGTTTTTCACCGCGCTTATTTCATAGGACTTCTCATCCAACCCGTCAATTGCATACTCCCCGTCACTGCCGCTCAGACATTGCTTTGCGCCGATTGTGACCACCGCATCGGGCAGCACCTCGCCGGTGCTCAAATCGGTGACCCGTCCGAATACCTTTGCGGTCTTGGGGTTCGGAGTCATTTCTATGCGGCAGGCGACACCCTGCTTACCTGCAGGGACAGTCACTTTCCCTTGATAACTCACATATCCCGCCGCAATGACCATTATTTCCTGCTCACCCTCGGGGATGCCGGTGAGATCATAGAACCCATAGTCATCGGTCGTCGTATTATGGTCGCCTATGGTAACCAGTGCATCCTGGATCGGCTCCCCGGTGCCCTTGACAGTGACATCCCCATAGACCCACCCTGTCCTCTCCTTGAGGACCAGCTCGATGGGGAAGCTGGTGACCTCCCCCGCCTTCACTTCCACGGTGCCGGAATAGTTCTGATAGCCCGTCTTCTGTGCCGTGAGGGTATAAGATCCGGGCGGCACACCGTTGAGAAGGTAGAGCCCCCTGTCATTTGTCGAGGTTTTGAGGGCGCCGATGGAGATGATCACGTCTTCAAGATCCATCCCCCAATCCTTGTCAGTGACCAGGCCCACGATGGCGCCTGAAGGCGAGCCACCTTCAGGCGCCATGGATACGTTGCATACCGCCAGTTTGCCCGCAATGACTGTTACGGTGGCGCTTGCGGGCTTATAGCCTGTCCTGGTGAAACTTACAGTCTGCTGCCCGGCATCGACGCCGGTGAGAAGGTATGTGCCTTTCACATCGGTAGCAGCCGATGACTGGCCTATTATGACCGTGGCCCCCTGGAGCTTCGCTCCGGAATTCTGGTCCGTCACCATTCCCGCGACGGAGCCGCTTGTCGTAAGGGCCTTCAAGGTGAAGGATTTCAGAGCGGCGCTCCCCTGATCCACGGTGACGGTGCCGGTGTAAGGCTCATAGCCCGCCTTGCTCGCCGTGATGCTCACGGTGCCCGGTGTAAGGCCTGTAATGAGGTAATAGCCTTCGGTGCCGGTCCTGGTGCCAATTGATCCGGCAGTGACTGTCACATTTTCCAGGGGCTTTCCCGACGTCTCATCGGTGACCTGCCCCGTGACGACTCCCCGGGGAGTGCTCACCGTCATCGTGATGTCCTCGAAGGTGACTGCGTTTTCGCTGAGCTCCACCGTGTTGGAGTAATCGTCAAAGCCTGTCTTTTCGGCCTTGAGGAGGTACGTTCCCGGCGAGAGGCCCTGGATCTGGAAGAGCCCGTCGGAATCGGTGTATGCTTCCCCGGAAGCCCTGGCGCCTTCTGAGAATACGTCCTTCTGGCTTGAATCCACAGTGACCTTCGCACCTTCGAGAGGTATGCCTCTCTGGCTCAGGATTATGCCTTTCACCGCCGCGGGTGCGGTTCCGCCTCCCCCGCTTCCGCCGGAGTATAGGTAAGTATCACTGCCGCCCGAGCCGCAGCCTGTCAGCAAGAGAGGCAGGAGCAGCGCCAGGAGAATTACTATAAAATGCGGGATTGGGGAGGTGAATATTTTTTTCATCGGACGCTCCTTGTTGATGGGAGAGGCACGGATCATTTTTCCCCGCAGCGGGGAGCGAATCCTTCACTGCTGCGGGTATAATTTCCTCGCCATTGCCCGATGATGCGGACACGCCTCAAGATGATACCTCTTTTGGCAGCGATATGCTATAATAGTTACCGGGAGATTTCTGCTTCGCCTGCTTCGTCCCGCAGAGGGAGCAGGTAGACATTGAAAAGGAGCGCCCACCATGGAGATAAGTAATATCAAGCCCCCCCCTGCACCCCTCAGTCAGCCGCCGGGCCCATTCGGTCCGCTTCAGGAGAAGGCTCAGGACGCCGCCCGTGAGACCTTTCAGAAATCGGAGCCGCCGCAGGCGCCCGGGATGGGCAAGGTCCTTAAAAAAGCCAGCGATATCCTCGCGAAGGATTTCATCTCTGAAGCCTGGTCTTTCAGCGCGGAATCGGCATGCATCCTCCGCACGACTCTTACCCCTCTTGGAAAAGTCATCTGCCAGGACCAGGGAAAAGTTTACTCCCTGGACGGGAAGACCGGCACAAAAGAGTGGGAGCTTGTCAAGGAGCGCGGGGGAATGAGCGGGCCTTCTGTAGGCCCCGACGGCACAGTGTACCTCGACGAGGTCAAGGACGGCTTCCTTGTTGCCGTTGACGGCGCCACAGGGAAAGAAAAATGGAAGGCCTCGGAGAAAATGGGCGACCGCGCCCACGATCACCTGGACAACATCGCCTTGAAAAAGGACAGCGCCCTCCTTGTAGCTCACCTTGCAAGCCAGGGCAGCGATATGAAAAAAATAGTGCGGCGTCTTGATTCCTCGACAGGCCAGATGCAGTGGGAGAGGGCCTTCCCCTCACACCTCATGAGCAGGATGATCGTGAGCGGCGATGAGAGCTCCCTGGTGGTAAGCCTGAGCGACAGGATAGTGTCGCTTGATCCAAAGACAGGAAACAGCCGCTGGACATTCCCCACAGAAAAAGTCGCCGACAGTCTGGCTCCCGTCGTGGGCCCCCAGGGAATCGTCTATTTCAAAGGGAAGGATGAAAAGCTCCATGCCCTCGACGGCGCCACGGGAAAGCCCCTCTGGAAGCACCCCCTCGAGGAGAGCATGGGGGGAGTCCCTGAAATCGCTCCTGACGGGACCCTTTACCTCACGACGCCGGAAAAGATCGTAGCCCTCGACGGCGAGAAGGGGACGGTAAAGTGGGAGCACCGCGGCCAGGGGCGGCAGTTTCAGACCGTGGGCATAGGCGATGACGGATCCCTTCACATGTATGACATGGCGGGGAAAAAGCTCATGGTCTTTAACGGAGAGAACGGCGACCTCAAAGGAGCGCAGCCCTGCGAGAAACACTGGATGACGGCCGAGATAAGCCCCGAGGGCTACCTTTATTACGTCGATGACCACAAGGTCAAAGCCTTGAAAGTGGCGATCACGAGGGAGCTTGTGGAGGAACTCGGCACGCAGGGCCCCGAAGGGGAATCCGCCCAAAAAATCGAGGAAGGCGAAGGGTTTGTGATGATCGGGGGAGTGAGGCTGCCGGTGAGGGGCGAAGACTCGCAGGGCAAGGCCTTTTATATCCTTGGCGCATTGAGGGGATAAGGAGCCTCATTTGATCCCTTCATTGCAGCGGCGGGGAGGGGAGCGGCAGGTGTTTTCTCGCGGGGAGCGGGCTGTCTCAGCGGTATTGCTCATCGCCCTGTGGGCAGGGCTGTTCCTGGTCCTTGGCGCCTTGCCCGCCATGGAGGCCCATCCCACTGGCGAAGCCATCGCTGGCGGGGAATTGACCGAGGCCGACCGAGACTCACTCGGGTGCTGGAAAAAATCACGGAGCTACGGGCTATGCTCCCGGGCAGGCGTAAGGATCGTTGACTTTCCCGACAAAGGCAGCTTCGCGGCTTTCTGGACCCCCCGCCCATTTAAATCAGGCCGCGTCATGGTACTTCTTCATGGAACAGGGGGGACGGCCTACGAGGAAATCAAGGACGAGCTCTCCTCAGCCCGCTCTCATGGGTATATGCTCATCTCGCTCAACTGGCTCGATCCCCGCTCAGGGCGCTATCTCGATGCCTCTTCAGTCTATGGCCTTATCCACCGGGCTCTCCACCATGCAGCGAGCAAGCACGGCGCGAACCCTGACAGGGCGGCCCTCTGCGGGTTCAGCCGCGGCGGGGCGGTGAGCTACGAGGTGGCCTGGCGCGATGCTCAGGAGAACCGCCATTTCAGGCTCGTCATCTGCCATTCCGGCGGAGTTCCCGCCGATGCCGTCGTGACACCCCGGAGCAGCCGCGATGTCGATTCATTCTTTTCACGCCTCAACAGGGGCGAGCTCCCCCCTGACAGCTACCACGGCTGCCCTTTCTTCCTTTACAGCGGCGACAGGGACGAGGAGTGGGGAGCGGCGATGAGCGGGCAGATGGCCCATGCCTGCAAGGTTCTCCCCCGCGCAGGGGCCCGCGTGGTGGAGTGGATGAGAGATCCTGAAGGCGGTCACATGGGCTACCGCACCAGCACCAAAATCCATGACGAGGGGATCGGCTGGTTTCTCAGGCTCACGGAAAAATAAGGTGATACACACCGTAATCGGCCGTGCCGTGAAGCTACCCTGACCTGGAAACTGCTCTGACGGCAGGATTTGTTTCCTGTGATCGGTATTGTCTGGTCAAGAGACGGGCCAGGACATCCCAGCACTGCCTGTCCCCATTAATCTTCTCCTGATATCGTCACGACCTCCTGGGTCCCGCCTGCTTCTCCCTGCGGATCTGCCGCTCTTCTATGGAGATTCGCTCTTTCAACACCGAGAACAACCGATAATTCTCCATACCTGGACCTGGCGGTCAGTATCTGCTGGCCGCTCTCCAGCATCTTCTCCCATGCAGAGGCAAGCTTCCCGGCGTCTCTTGAGACCGCGAAGGCCATCAGCCCTTCCATGCCGCTCAGCGCTTCATCCAGTCCCTCTATAAGGGTTTTTCCCGCTTCGAGCACCTCGTCCTTGAAGGGCGACGGCGTGGTGATTCCATCCATCTGAACCGTAAGGATATGCTCAACCTGGGGCCTTGCTTCGTGAAAGACGGCTCTCAGCGCCTCAATTATCGCGATGAGCTCGTCACCGGAGATCTCGTTCTTCTGAAATCCCTCAATAGCCTCATAAATATTCAGAAAAGAGGAGGGTATTGAGAACTTTCCCGTCAGAATATCGGTCGCCGCGCCTGTTTTTGCAGTGTTCACCGAAGGCACCAGCACCGGGAATATGCTCTTGCAGCTGACGCAGGATCTGGCCTCGGCGGGATTCTCCCGGCCGCACTTCGGGCAGGTTTTCACGGAGAGCGCCCTGGCAAGGACACCGAATTCCTCATATACCTCGAAGAGCCTTTCAACCGATTCTCTCGCACTATCGATACCCTGCGCCAGAACAGTCTCATCGGCGCCCTGAAGATATTTTTCAATCAGAGTAAGGGCCTCTTCATAGCCTTTAAAAGCTTTTTGTGCTTTCCCGGCAACCTCCTTCATCTGCGGAGCATCTTCCACAGGGGCATAGAGAGCCTTGAACTGCTTTTCTGCACCGCGAAGCCGTGAAGACAGCTCCCCTGCCTGGGAGCGGAGCTCCTCCCTGGTTGCCTTCCCGTCGGCCATGTTCCTCCAGGTCCTGATGAAATCGTTAAGATAAGGCGACCTGGAAAGGGGGAGGCCTTCAGAGGCTTCGTCTCCCGGACCCGTGGCGCCGAACCATGCCCCTTTGAGGCTTTCTATCAATGGATTTACCGCTTCATCACCTGTTCTGTCACTCATAAAATAGCGGTTTCCCCCGCCACCTGGCCGGGGGAAACCTTAAACCTCCTTCATATATCGAATCTCATCTCACTCTTGTTTCTGCTGACTGCTCATGCTCCAGGAGCTAGAACCCGAAGGACTGCTGGAAGCAATTCTGCATGCCGTTCATCGCCCCGCACTGCTGGCACTGCTGACCCTGCTGGCCGCCGTGAGGAGGGGGAGGAGCGCCCTGCCTGAATTCGCTCTCGCTCACCGATCCGCTTCCATCAGCGTCCATTTTGGCATAGACCTCATCGACCTTGCTCTCATCGTTCATTCCATGGTTTTTCATGTCCTGAGCGAGCTCTTCCTTGGTCATGTTGCCGTCGCCATCGGCGTCGGCCTGGTTGAAGTTCGGAGGAGGCGGGGGGGCCCTGCAGGGCGCCCTGGCCCTGCTGCGTCATCTGCTGCAGCATCTGCATCATCATCTGCATCATCATCTGCATCTGCATCATTTGCTGGGGGTCCATCTGGCCCGTCATGCCCATGCCGCTCATGCCGCTCATACCGCTCATACCGCTCATACCGCTTAATCCGCTCATGTCCATGCCGCTCATGCCGCTCATGCCGCCGTACATGCTCTGCGGGCTCAGGGCGCTCATCTGCGAGTAAAAATTGCTCATTCCGCTCAGTCCTGATATCTGATCCATTGTGAATCCCCTTTCCGTTTTTCGCCTTAAACTTTCCTTGTCTCTATTATCCCCCCCAAATTCCCATAGTAAAGCCGTTTTTCTGTAACAAATTGTATCAGATTGTATATTTACTTAACAAATGTTACCATTTGTCGCATCGCTTCTTATGGAGCACTCTGCTTTTCGCTTCTGTCGGAGGGCTTGCGGCACTTGATTTAAGAGAAAGACGGGCAATTCTTCCTGATTTTGAGAAGGATTCGGAGAGGCGGAAGAATAAGTAATCTTCACCAGGGCATAATCATGGCGCAGCTCTCCCCCTTTCTTCCCTTCATCGCAGCATTCATCTTCGAACCGGATTTCAACTGAGTCAGGCAGGGAAGGGCTGCCCGCGAGAATACATGACGGTATAAAGAACCGCCTTAAAGGAGCCAGGGTATGAAGTCAAAAGACCTGGAGCCCCAGGCCGGGGAGGCGCTCCGGGAGAGCGAGGACCGGTACCGCAGCCTCTTTGAAAACGCCACCATCGCTATTTTCCTCGCACGAATCGACGGCACGATACTGGACATCAACGCCGAGTTTGCCCGCATGTTCGGCTATGAGAGCCCTGCCCATGCCATGGAAGCGGCAGGGAAGGGCTGCCAGTTTTTTGCCGATCCCGCACGGCGCGAGGAGCTGGTGAAGGAGCTCCGCGGCGGCAGGGAGCCCCTTCACGCCGAAGTCCTCTACCGGCGGAAAGACGGCAGCACTTTTAACGGCGCTCTGAAAGTCCGGCTGGCGAGAGATGAGAGAGGCGCACCGGAATACCTTGAGGGCTTCATAGGGGATATCACGGAGCAGAAACATTATGAAGAGGCTTTGAGCAAGAGCGAGCAGTCGTTCCGCACGCTCACCCATAATGTTCCCGCCGCAGTATACAGGGTCCATCTCAATGAGCAAGGGAGGATGGAGTTCTTCAACGAGGAGATCATGCGGATAACCGGGTATGCGCTGGAGGAGCTCACCCATGGCGAAGTGTGCTCGATAGACCCTCTTATTCTCGATGACAGGGAATATATAATCGGCACAGTAAAGAAAGCCCTCAGGAACAGAGAACCCTTCGAGGTGGAGTACCGGCTCAAAGCCAGGGATGGATCGGTTCACTGCTGCCTTGAGAGGGGGCAGCCACTCTATGATGATGAGGGGAAACCGCGCTATATAGACGGGATAATTCTGGACATCACGGGGCGCAGGCAGGCAGAGGAAGAAGCTCTGATGCTGCTTTCTACTGTCAAGGGGGAAAAGGAAAAGCTCTCATCGCTCCTCAACAGCATCAATGACGAAGTCTGGTTCAACGACACAAGGCAGAAATTTACCCTCGCCAACCCGAGTGCCCTCGAGGAGTTCAAGCTTTCCCCCGGGAAGGAAATCGATGTGAGGGAGCTTGCCGGCTCGCTGGAAGTCTTCCGCCCCGACGGCTCTCCCCGCCCCGTCGAGGAGGCACCGCCCCTTCTCGCTCTTGCAGGAGAATCCATCAGGAACCTGGAGGAGATTATCCGGAGTCCTGCAAGCGGCGAGCTGCGGCACCGCCAGGTAAGCTCCTCCCCTGTCAGAGATGACGCCGGGAAAATAATTGGCGCCGTGTCGGTCGTCCGTGACATCACCGACAAGAAACGGGCCGAAAAGGAGCTGCGCAGGGCTCTGGAGGAGAAAAGCGTGCTGCTTCGCGAGCTTCAGCACCGCGCAAAGAACACCCTCATCATGCTCACCTCGCTGGTGAACCTGGAAATGAATCAGGAAAAAGATCCCGCCGCCAGGAGCGCGCTGAAGAGTATCCTTAACCGCATGTCCACCTTTTCGGACCTTTACTGCATGCTCTATGCCGATGGCTATAGCGCGGAAATACGTCTCGACTGCTACCTCGAGCAGATTGCCCGGTCGCTTGTAAAGTCCGGTTCCGGCGGAAAAGGCTCTGTGAAGCTCGCCCTCTCGCTTGAAGAGATGAAGTTTGACGGGAAAGATGCGTCGTGCCTCGGCCTCATCGTCAACGAGCTCGTCACTAACGCCCTCAGGCACGGGATCGCGGGGGAGCGGGGCGGAACGGTAAGCGTGAGCCTCAAAGAGAATGACGGCTTCATCCTGCTGGAAGTGGCCGATGACGGCGGGGGCCTCCCCGGGGCCTTCGATTTGAGCCATGCTCCAGGCCTGGGCCTTGACCTGGTGTCCACGCTGGCCATGCAGCTTGGCGGCGAAGCCACCTGCGAGGGCGGCGAGAGAACAAGGTTCACCGTGAAATTCAGGAAAGCCTGAGCCCCCATCGTTCCTCCCATGCCCCGGGATGTCTGCTGCGCTGTTCCTGTGAACAATTTGTAAATATAGGAGTCTGTCCCCATTTTCCCGAATCCTTACCTAAGCTTGGCGGTGGCAATATGATATTCCGGGTGCACACTCCTGACAAGAAACTGGGGCCCGACGGCCTCCCTGTCACCATTCTTCCCGACAAAACGGTATTGAAGGAGAAATATACGGTCACGTATATGACCGTCGGCGGAATGGCGGTGATATATCGTGCAAAAGCGGGGGAAAAGCTCTCCATCATCAAGGAGGTGGCAGGCAGTGACGGGCAGGCGGTGATATCCCTCACTTCAGAAAAAAGCCTCCTGGAGCGGCTTGATCACCCCGGGATCGTCAAGGTTGAAGAGCTTTTTGAGGAGGAGGGCTCCTTCTATCTCGCGATGGAATATATTGAAGGAGAGAACCTGCTGAAAAAAATCCCGAGAAGCACCAAGGTGTTCCTCTCGGAAAAAGTGGTGCTTGAATGGACAGGCCAGATTCTGGATATCTTTGAATACCTCCACAGCCAGAAGCCCCCGATCATCTACCGCGACCTGAAGCCTCAGAATATGATCCTGGAAGCATCGACCGGAAAGGTGAAACTGATCGATTTCGGCATTGCAAGGATCTACAAGGACAAGAAATCCGAAGATACCGAAAAAATGGGCACCATCATCACCGCATCGCCGGAGCATTACGGCGAAGGCCAGACAGACGCGAGGTCCGACATCTACACTATCGGAGCCACGATCTACCTGCTGCTCACCAATAACGTGGTGTGGCGGGAGACGCTCTTCAGATTTCCTCCCGTGCGCGATATGAATCCGAAAGTGAGCGAAAGAACCCAGGCAGCCGTTCAGAAAGCCCTGCAGATAAAGCCGCAGGATCGCTTCCAGAGCATAGCGGAGATGAGGGAAGCCTTTTTCGGAGCGAAGGATGAGAGAGGGGAGCATCAGGCATTGAGAACCTCTCTGTTGAGCTCACAGAATGACTCAAGCGTAAAGGACGCTGAAAGAGAGGTCTTGACACAAAAACTCATTGAAAGCGCCGTGAAGAGAGAGGGTACCGCTTCCGCCCCCGCCCGGAAAGAGAGACTCCCGGTGGAAGATGAGACCACTGTGAGGCTCCGCCGCCCTGAGGCGGCGAGAGGCCCAGGGGATATGCCCCGGAGGCTCCTCAGGAAGGTGCTTCTGCCCGCGGCACTCCTGGCTGTCCTGCTGTTTTCCTACGGCGGGTTCAGGCTCGTGAAGCTTATTGCGGGAGCGCGGCAGCCCCCGCTCCCGGGAGCTCCATCCTCACCACCTCCTGCCGTGATCATAGCAACTCCCTCGAAGGCACCGGTTCCCCCTCCCCTGCCGGAATCACCGCGGGCAGGCGTGACGGAAGCGCTGCCCGATGCGGCAAAGCTCATGGAAAAAGGGATATTATCGCTCACCGAAGGCAGATTCACCGAGAGCGAGGCATGCTTCAGGGAAGCGCTCACCCATGATCCGAAATGCGCCGAAGCATACTGGTATATCGGGCAGTCCCTTGAAGGCCGGGAAAAGGGCCATGAGGCCCTCAGGGCCTATAAGGAATACATAAAGAGGAAGCCGAAAAACCCTGAGAGGCTGCGCCATATCGCCGGGATGTCCGTGGCTTCAAAAGACTGCAGCTACGCGCTTCCTCTCCTCATTGAGGCGCAGAAGCTCAACAGGACCGCTGACGGGGCTTTCTCCATCGGCATATGTTATTACCAGAATGGCGACTATGAGAAGGCAATAGCTGCTCTCAGGCAGGCTCTTCGGCTTCAGAGCAACCATCTCTCCGCCCTTCTTCTTCTTGCTGATTGCCACAGCAGAAAAGGAAGCCTCGGAGATGCTCTCTCTGCTTACAAGGCAGCCGAAAAGATGAAACCCGGGCAGATCTCCCTCCTCCGCCAGATAGGAGTCACCGCGAGCGAGGCCGGGGATTACCGTACTTCCAAGGACTATCTGAACCGCTACCTGCTGCTGGAGAGAGACGAGGATAAGTGTGCCGAAGCCCGCAGATTTCTCGAAGAGGTAAAAATCAAGGCCATGAAAGCCTATCCCCCGTCAGTCGAGAGGCAGAGAGATTTCCTGCCCCAGGTGTCAGTGATCGGTATTTTCGGATCAGGAAAGCACTATACCGCCCATATGCTGGTGAAGGGGGATACCCAGGAGCTCCGCGAGGGTGACCGGTTTCTTTCCGGATATTATGTCGTCAGCATAAACCCGGCCCGGGTGGTGCTCGCAAAAGATGAGGCATACTGCGTGCTGAAGCCTTGAGGACCATGGATTTTATTCTTTCATCTTCACCCTGGAGGGGAAATTTTCCTCGGCAAAGAACTCTCCACTAGAAGTGATAATTCTGGAAGGAGGGTCAAGTATGGGTAAGAAGTTTCAGGTGCTCCTGCTGATGGTGTTTCTCTTTACTGCAGCGCTGGCGATTCTTTCGAGCTGCGGCGGGGGGGGAGACTCTGGCTCCGGCGCATATTACGGAGGAGGAGGGGGCACTACGGCGGCACCGCAGATTTCAAGCTTCTCCAACCTCAACAGCCCGGGCCAGCCACTTCGGTCCGGAGACTGGTGCCAGGTGAACGGGAGCGGCTTCGGCGCCACCCGCCAGGCGAGGGGCGGCTACGCGGCTTTTACCGACGGGATCAATTCCGTGCAGGCGACACTTTACAGCACCTGGTCAGATACGCAGGTGGTGTGCAGGGTCCCCGACAGCTCGCCCTCCACGGGGGTATCGGTCATCGTGGTGACAAGCGCAGGCTCGAGCAGCAACCAGGTATCGGTGCCTGTAAACCCCACACCCAATCCCTCTCCCCAGCCCACGCCTCCCACGCCTTCGCCTTCACCAAGCCCCTCGGTCAGCCCCTCACCAAGCCCCTCGCCTTCACCGGTGACTTCTGAAACATGGCTCATGAAGGGCTACGCGATAGGCCGCACCAACGGGACTGAGTCAGGAAACGTGCTGATGCCCGAAGTGATAAAGCTGGACAACGGCACCTACAGGATGTTTTATGGCCATGCATCCCAGGCGCAGACCGACATCAAGTACGCCGAGTCCCCGGACGGCAGCGCATGGACCGTGAAGAGCGTCGTGCTGCAGGGAACCACGGACGTCAATGACAGGGAGCATCTTATCTCAGGACCCAGTATAGTGAAGCTTCCCGATGGACGATACAGGATGTATTACCAGGCCAGCAATCAGCCTTCAGACAACAAGGATTACAAGCACCACGTGAGGAGCGCCATATCCACCGATGGAATCAATTTCACCAAAGAAGGGATAAGGATAGAAATCTATCCTTATGATCAGAACGCTTACTTTCAGCTCGCAGGCCATGGCTCTTACTATATCGCCTCAAACGGCACCTACGTGGGAGTATTGTCGGCAAACCAGAAGGGAGACAACAATCCCTCATCCCTCTACATGGGAACTTCTTCCGACGGGCTCACCTTCAGTAATTTTCAGAAGCTCTACACGAGCTATCACGATCCCATCATAGTGAAAGACGGGAGCTCCTACGTGATGTATGCCACGTATCTCCTGGAAAAGCAGGGCAAGGCGGTCTCCACGGACGGGATCACCTGGCCCGCCCAGATGACTGATATCACCATGGTCAACTCAAGCGGCACCAAGCTCACCGAAGAGACCTACGGTGTGGGCGACATCGGGGGAGTGCTCATGTCGGCGGGTACCATAAGGCTCTACACCAACTACGGCGATTCAGTGGGATCTCATGACATAGTGTATTTTGACAAGCAGTAAAGTGGGATAAGATAAAAAACCGGGCTTCAGATCAGCTCTGCAGGCCCGTTTTTTTTTTGCAGAAAAGGCCTGAGGCTGATTCTCCGGTGGCTCAGGGGGGATGCTGAAAAGGTTCTGCTGATGCCGAACCCTGATTTAAGGAGCCTGTTTGAAGCCGATGGCGTCCAGATTGATATAAGCGCCGCCGGCCGTGACAGTGCTCTTTCCCTCGAATACCACCTTCACCGTGTGGGTCCCGTTCTTCAGCGCAGGGCTGTTGTATGTCATCATCTGGTAGAGAGTGACGGGAGCATAGCTGTTTGCGTATCCGGCACGCTGGCCGTCAATATACACCGTCGCCAGGCACGATCCGTTGTCCTGATGGCCATAGAGCCTGAAGTTCGTGCCGGTGAAGGAAAATTGATAGAATGCTCCCGGGGCGCTGGTATATCTTTCCACCTTGCCGTAGGAGCGGGGGTCAGCGGCAGTGGCCCAGGCGCCCTGATAGGTGATATTGGCATTCCCTGAGCCCCATACCTCGGTATTATATGAAATAGGATACCTGGTGGATATCGGTGCGAAAGGGCCGTCATCTACGATTCCGTTGGCCTCGTGAGGCAGGTTGTACGTTGAATAGACAAAGATACTGTTCGAGCTCACCATGTCATTGAAGGAAGGCGAGGCAGGACCCACGGTGAAGCTCCCGCTGGAAGATATTGTGACGCCTCCTGTCCTGTCTTTCACCTCTGGCGGGGTCACCGAATACCGGTATAAGGTCTTGCTTTCTTCAAGCCCCTGGAATGTATAACTGCATTCAGTGCCATATCCAGACGTTTCCCCGTTTACCACTATGAGGGTATATGCTCCATCAGGGCTTTTCAGGAACGTGGCCATGAAATCCTGGTCATCACAGGCGACTGCATGGGCAGTGGAGTACTTTGACGTGAAGCGCGACACGATCCCGTCAATCCAGTAGAGGTTTTCTGTCGGAGTGTAGGTATCCAGCAGCTTTTTGTTGACGGTATCATAGGTCTGTATGAAGGAAAAAATCCCGTCAATATCATTCTGGTTGAGATAGCTCCACCGCGCAAAGCCGTCAATTCCGTTAGCGGGCCCTCCAAGGTACCACTTCGCCACGAAGATATTCCAGTCATAACCGGTGTTGTCGCCTCCTCCGAATTCCCCCCACAATACAGGGTAATCGGGATCGCTTATGGGCCTGTATGCCGGGCTGTCATAGGCCCCGGAGCCGTAGCAGTGATTCTCAAAGGCGCCGAGGTAAGCCTTGCAGGCGTCCCAGTTGTAAGTGTATCCGCCGCTGTCAAAATATTCAGTGCCACAGAGAGGCACCTTGATCCCCTTTGCATCGAGAGCGCTTCTGGCCATCTGGTAGCCCACGGAGATATCACAGCCGCCTGCCCACCAGCCCCACCAGTTCATCGGCTCGTTGGTAATGTTGAGAAGCTTTATGCAGGTGTAGTTTTTCGTGTTCACAAGATAATCCACCATGGTGGCAAAGCCGTTTGCAAAGGCATTCATGTCACTTGGCGCGCTGAAGGCGGGATTGATCATCTGGATGAAGTTCCATTGGGTTGCCTGATCCTGCTGCTGCAGCAGCACATCCACGTCATGTGCCTGCGCCCAGTCCAGGATTTTCAGCAGCCTCCTGAAATTTCCGCTGTCCCAGGTGAAGTGGTCCTTCCCGGGCTCATAGTCGTTCATCTCCATATTCAGCCTGATCCAGTCCAGGCCTGACCAGTTCATGAAGCTGAAAATCGAGCTCCAATGGGCTTCATCATCAGGCTCCGGCAATGCACAGTAAGCGCTGCCCACTCTTCCTCCCCACTTTTCAAACACCTCTATTTCAATGCTAGTGTTCATCGATGTCACATTTGCTCCATAGCCTTCGTGCATGGCGTACACTGGCTGATCAGCAAGGATATCGATATGAGTGCCTGACACCGTGGGGGAGGGGGTCGGTGTGGACGTCGAAGTATGAGTCGGCATGGGAGAGGGCGTGATCTCCTGGGGTGCTACCTTGTAGTGCTCTACCGCGTCACCTGAGGTGCTGGTATGAGCAATTGAAAGGGGAGTGCTCCTTTGGGATCCGCTCAAGGTGAGGGTATAACTGGTTCCACGAGTCAGGTTGAAAAGGAGGATCCTCCCGTTCTTATTGGTTTCTGTTGCGCTCCAGTCGATGGAGGGATACCTGCTGTCGGTGAAATAGCCTATCAGAACGCCATCAGAGGGGCTCACTGCCGCCTTGATTCCAGGATGTGACTCTCCGGGCGATGATGACTGAACCTCCACTATCAGATGGCTTTTGCCCTGGTCATGGGAGTGATCGGAGCCTGCGAAATTGTTCCAGAATGATCGCCGCACCATGTGATGATCTTTGACGGTGACGGAGTCTTTTACCGCGACGCTGCGCCATACACTGCTGATATAGCTGTCATGGCTGAAGCGTATATGATAGTCTCCCGGAGGTATTCCGGAAAAGGTGTAACTGCCGCTCCTGTCTGTGGTGGTGGTGCCTGTGTCTATGGATCGGCCTGACTCTCTCAGAAAGCCTTTCAGCAGGCCTCCGCTTTTTGCCTGGCCGAGCGTGCAGGTGGCTCCCCTTATTGGCAGGCTTGTGGAGATATCGCGGAGGGTCCCCGAGATGGAACAGCTCTGTGCTGCCTGCTCATCGCCGGAAGATCCATAGTTCCAGTTCGACAGGTCAGAGCCATTATTGCCTCCGCACCCTCCCGTCATCAGAAGAGCGGCAACCAGAAAAAACACCCCGAGAGCTTTTAACGGCGCCTGCAGTTTCTTCATAGTCCTCCTCAGTTTTCCTGGATATGATCAATCACGGGCATGGAAGGTCAGAGCCACCTCAGCTCTCTTGCTTTCCTCTCAGGAACCCGCCGGTAGCGGATCTTCGGGTATCCTGCCATCAAGGCGCCGTAAAGCCTGCGGCCTTCCGGTATTCCAAGCTGCCTTTCAATGGCGGGGTTCATCTCCGCTGCCTTCATCAGGAAGCCTGCCCAGCACGTGCCCACGCCTGAGGCCCATGCGGCCAGCTCGAAGTAAGTCAGGGCGATGACGCAGTCAACCTGCGGCAGCACCGATTCGGAGGGGGCATGGGTTATGACGAGATGGGGCGCTCCCCGGAACACGACATCGCGCCCCTCGTCAAAGGCCTTCACCATCGCCGGCATGAAGTCGGCCTGCCTCAAGCCCTCGATGATGCGCTTCGCCAGGTCATGGACAACCTCCCGCCTTTCCATCACGATCCATCCCAGGGTCTGCTGGTTCCTTGCCGTGGGGGCATATCCCGCGGCGTCCAGAAGCTTCTGCAGCACCTCCGCGGGCACCGGCGTCTCTTTATACTGCCTGACGGAGCGCCTTGATTTCATCAGGTGAATAAGGGCGTCACCGCCGATGGCCCCCTCTTCCTGGACCGGGAGCAGGGTGCCGGGATCGGTGCCTTTGAGGACCAGGGCCCCATGAGGGCAGATGGCAGCGCAGTGGCCGCAGCCTATGCAAAGCTCGGCGGCGTTCTCGACGGCGGCGGGGAACCCTTCGGGGCCTGCGGTAATGAGCGTTACGGGGCATTCTCTGATACAGAGGCCATCCTTTGTGCATTTTTCATTGTTGACAGTTATAAGCTCCATGGCAGATTTCCTTTCATCTTGATGTCCCCGATATTTAACGGGGCTCTACTTTGTGGGGGTCGGCGACGGCAATGACGTAGGAGATGCGCCCCGGTTTCCCGAAGATCTTCTTCTCCATTGGACCGGGCTCTCCCTCTGTCTCCGCCCTGCCCTCCGTATGAGCGGGAGTAATCCCCTGTCTGTGAGAAGGATGCGGTGCCTTTCGAGGAGAAGAATAGCGGCCCCTGAAGTCCTGCAAAAACCCGAAGGAGGCATCATATGAGCCTGAAGAAGAATGCGATTCTCCGCCTGATTCCCTCTGTGGCGGTGCTTGCCGCACTCCTGGTGTCCATGGGCACCGGCACCTGCCTGGCGCAGAGCAGCATCTACGACGACCCCTATGACCAGGTGAAGCTCAACACTCCCTGCAACGAGGACGGCCAGCTTGACAAGAGCACTTATGCCAATGTGTCCTGGGAGGGAAGCAAGGAATGTCAGTGCGAGGTGACGATAAGCAAGACCAGCTTGACAGTCCACAAGGGAAAATACCTGGAACAGACGCAGTATGCCACCATAGGAAGCATTGACAACAGGCACGATGAAGTTGTCTTCCACGGCGGGAAATGGACCGTCAGAATCAGCAAGAAGCGCTATGAGAAGGCCAGGGTGGTGGAGCCCCGCAAGAGCATGCAGTTAAGAGACGCCATGGTGAGCATGGGCTATCAGCAGATCACCATCGCATTCCCTGACAGGCATATTGACGTGGCGGTGAAGGAGACCATAAATGACCTCCGCTACAATGACATGGTGTACCAGTGCGTCGAAAGCAACGGGAACTATTGGAAGGTCTATGTGAAGAAGCTGTAGCATAAGGTTTTCACCATTGAATGGTGAAAACCGTTCCGCTTTCTCCTGCCATGGTTATGGTGCCGCCGATCTGCTTCACCAGGTCGTTCACGAGCTGCAGGCCAAGGCTCGGGGAGTTCCGGAAGTCCAGGTGCTCCGGGAACCCTTTCCCGTTGTCCCGGACTGTCATCACAATCTTTCCCTTATCACCGGAGCGCAGCTCAATTGCCACCTCCCCCTCCGAGTCGCCGGGAAAGGCGTACTTGAGGGCATTCAACACGAGCTCGTTGGTGACCAGGGCAAGGGGCACTGCCTCATCGGCTTCAAGCCTTATCTCATCACAGTCCATGCGGAACGAAATCCCTTTCCTGGCCGACGACTCGAAGAGGACCGCCACGATGGCCTTGAGATACAATCCGAAATCGATGGAGGCAAGATCGGCAGAGCCGTAAAGCTTCTCATGGACAAGGGCGATGGACCTTATGCGGTTCTGGCTCTCCCTGAAGGCTTCCTGCAGGCGGGGATCATTGTACCCCGCCGCGCTGAGGGCCAGGAGGCTCGATACGATATTGAGGTTGCCTTTCACGCGGTGGTGGATCTCCTTGAGAAGGAGCTCCTTCTCCCTGAGGAGCCTCTCACGCTCTGCTCCCTGGATAATAATGCGCAGATCCCTCTCGACGACCTGTGAAAACTCGGCCATCAGCTCCTTCTGGTCTGTCGCATGAGGGTTGTCCTTGTAATCGAGGATGCAGATCGTGCCGAATATGTCGCCGTCAGGCCACGCTATGGGAAAGCCCAGATAGTAGGTGAGCCCCAGCTTTATGTCGGGGTTGTGATCCCACTCGGGGTCTTTCAGCGCGTCGGGAACCAGCAGAGGTACACGCTGCTCTATCACCCTCTCGCAGTAGAGGCCCGTATTGAGGGAGGCCTTCTCCCCCCTTTCATAGGGGTTGCCCTCGGTGGCGCTCCGCACGAAGACCTCGATATAAGGCTTCTCCACCTTCATGATAAGCCCTACCGGCACCTGGCAGGCCCGGGCCATGAGGTTCACAAGATTCTGCCACTTCGCGACAGTCTCTTCGCTGATTACAGGCTTTTCCTGACTGAGAGACGGTGATGTCACTTGCATTGCTGCTTCCCCTTATGGAATGATTCCCACTGCCAGGAGGTGCTGCAAAACCTTATCGGGAAATGATAAGGCTCTTTTGTGCCAATGGAATAAGGACTATTCTCCTGTCATTGAAGATTTTAGCAGATAATTCTCAGCACGGCAAGGGAAGGGAGTGTATCAGGCCTCTCCCAGGTTTTCCCCGCAGAGGTGCCGGAGCTGATTTCAGGGAATATCTATTCATGCTCCAGAGTATATCAGACAGCATCATGATATTATAGGTCCTGGCATATCAATGATTCTCAGAGGAGGGACTGACAGATGAATGCAAGACGATTCCTGTTCCTGGTACTTACCCTGCTGCTTGCCTTCGCTCTGCTGCCGCAGGCGGCCCTGGTCGCTGAAAGCAGGACCATATCGGGCTTCGTGAGCTCGACGACTGATGAGTGCCTGCGGCTCATTGACGCCAGGGACTATGCCGGGGCGCAGCGCCTGGCCCTGAAGCTCATAGCCAGCCCTCAGTGGAAGAGCGGCGATCTCGAGGCGGCCGGCGCCATCCGTGCCATAGTGGACGCCTTTTACGCGGCGAACAAGGCAGATTTCGCGAAAAAAGTCCTGGAGAGTGCACAAAAGGCCTATAAAGCCACCGGCGATACGGCACTTGCACTTGAGGGCCGCTTCCTGCCTGAGAGCGCCCGGAGCAGCCTGCCTGTCATCGACTATACAAAAAAGCTTAAGCCGAGAGCGGTGAGCATCTTCAACCCTGCTGCCGACCTGAAGCGCATCCGCGTGGGCAACCAGGCCTCGGTGCTCAAGGTCATGGATTCCACCAACAAGAAGGTAGCCTACATGCGCGGTCTTGACGGCGTGCTGTGGGCACCCGTACAGGAGGCGCACCGCCAGGGCATCTTCACCGCCCTGGGTATCGCGCCGGCCTCCCTCGATGCAGTGGCCGACCAGTTGATAAAAGGCTACGCCAGCTCAAAGCAGAAAAAGGAGTGCCTGGCCCTCCTCGGCATCATCGGGTCATCGACGGGGAATGCCCTGTCCGACGGGACACGCACCAAGCTGCAGTCATTCCTGGTAACCACCATGCGTGCCTCCAAAGACGTGGTGCTTCGCCGCCAGGCGTGCCTCAACCTGGCGCTCCAGAGCTCCATCCTCGCCAGCAGCGTGGACGCGGTGGTACTGTTCTACGAGAAGAGCAGGAACCTGTGGGAGACCTTTCCCGTGCAGCAGGTATTCGAATACCAGAAGGAATGCATCAGCCTCCTGCCCAACAAGAGCCAGATCAAGGCACGCATTGCTGCCGTGAAAGAGCTCTACACCCCGAACATTCTCAAGTTCCTTTAGAAACCCTTTCCCGGGAGAGCACCGGAGCCATTTTGCAGGATCCAGGGAATTCAACGCCGCTCCCGGCGAAGTGGTCCAGGTGACCCTGGTGTACCTGCTGGTGCTCGTGAGCACCCTTCTCCTGTTCGGGAAATTAGGCGACAGACTTGCTTTCCCAGTATCATTCAGTAGAGAAAGGGGATGAACCTCTTTGTCTCCTTCATATAGGCTTCGTACTCGCCGCCGAATTTCCGCACCATCTCTCTTTCCTCCATCAATGCAGTGGCGAAAAGAGCAGCCGTGCTCACCAGCATAAGGATTGTAGTGAGAATGGTCACGTCTTTCAGGAAGACCCCCACGCCCAAAAGAAGCAGGGAGGTGTAAAGAGGGTGCCTTATATACTTATAGACGCCCGATTTCACGAGGACGCTCGTGTTCTCAAAGGTTCCTTCCGCCCTGCCTGCTCCGCGCAGAAGAAGATATCCCGCCATTGAAGGGTAGAGAGAGGCAAAAAGGACTATCCACGAGACAATCTGGCGCAGGCAGAAGGGATCCTTGAACCACGATCCTGCGTTGAGGAGCACCATCAATAAAAGGCTCTCAAAGGCGACAAAGCGGGGGATGCCGTGGTAGCGGCGGGCCCTGAGGGAGAGCCACCAGGAGTAATAACAGATAGCCGCCGTGCCAAGGGCGAACACAACGAGCATTGCTGCATGCACAGGCATTTCCCCTTTTAGCTTTTCTATGGCAGCCCGCGCACCAGGGAGGCTGCCCCTGCCCTCTTTTTTATCGACCCATTCAATTAATCGGGCGCTTTGAGGTGATTATACCAGAAAAGGGCCTTTCCCGATAGAGGGACCAGCAGGGGAATAGCTCCTCTTTGTAAAAATTGGTAAAGAGAGGAGTCTGTCACTACTTTTTGGAGCGGTCATGACTGACATAGGATTCCTGCTATTTGCCCTGGCGGTATTCGCGGCAGGATATACTCTTTCTGCCTTGACATCACTTTCCGCCAAGAGCTTTTTGACGCGCATCGCTCCCCTCCTTGAGAGCCCCCAGATCCAGGGATTGAGCCCTGCAAGGATCATGGGGAAATTTGAAGGATACAGCCTCAGCATCGAGATATCAAAACAAGGCAGGAATCAGCCTCTCTTCATCACCGTCACTCTCTTCACGGCGACGCCGTTCAGCATGAAAATCTCTCCCGAGGGTGGCCTGCAGAAGCTTGGGAAAGACTGCCGTCTCCTCAGCGAAGTGGAAATCGGCGAGCCGGATTTTGACGAGCGCTATCTTATTGAAACCGCCGCCAGGCAGAAAGTGGCCAATGCTCTCTCTCCCCAGGCCACGAGAGACATCGTTGACGGCCTGTTCCATGTGGGGTATTCCTGCATTGACGTGCACGAGGGCGCCGTATGCCTGAGCTTTGATTACCCCGACCTGAGCGCATATTTCAACCCTGATTCGCTCCGCATCGATATCAAAAGGCTTATAAGTCTCGCAGAAGCATTGTCGCAGGCGCCGTAGAAAACGATGAAAGAATACCTTCCCGGAGACCTCATAGCGGAGAATTACCAGGTTCTCTCCCGCCTCGGCGAGGGGGGGATGAACATAGTGTACCTCGTGAAAAAGCTTCCGGAAGGTCCGCAGTATGCCATTAAAATCACCAGGCCTCTTGAAGAGCTCAAGTCGGACCTCGCGGAAGCCCATAACAAGTTCCTGAGGGAAGTGGCCATCCTCACCACCCTCTCCCACCCTTCCCTGCCAAAGGTCTTTGATTACTTCACCAAGGAGAACTGCTACTTCATTGTGGAGGAATACGTGGAAGGCCTCCCCCTCTCATCGCACCTGGAGAAAAACCTGCCCGGCCAGGGGGAGGTGATCTGCTGGGCTCTCAAACTCTGCGACATCCTCAAGACACTCCACCGGAACAATATCATATTCAGAGACCTGAAGCCTGCCAACATCATGCTCGTGCCTGACGGGAACATAAAACTTGTGGATTTTGACATAGCGCGGTACTTCAAGGCGGGGCAGGCCCGGGACACCCTGCTTCTGGGCACCCCCGGCTATGCCGCGCCGGAGCTCTACGGGAAGGACCAGAGCGACAGGCGCTCCGATATTTATTCCCTGGGCGCCACGATGCACCAGCTTCTCACGGGCAGAGACCCCCAGGAAAGCCCTTTCCACTTTAAGCCTCTCCAGGAGGTCCTGCCAGGCATTGACCAGGAGCTTTCGGCCCTTGTCCACAGATGTCTTGAGAATGACAGGGAGAAGCGCTTTCCCGATGTCCTCGAGATAATCAGTGCCCTTCATGAGATCCAGGGCAGGCTTTCCCGCAAGTCCCTTCCCCCTGCCCCGCCCCTGCCGCCGATTCTCCCCACGATGGCGCCTTCAAGTACCGGCGATATCCCGAGGTATCTCACCAAAAGGGCAGGAGAGGCCATGAGGGGCTTGTTCGCAGCGGAGAAGTCCGTGAATAAATGCTCCGGGCGTCCTCCAGCGCTTTCTCTTGAGCCCCGGCCTTCAATGGATGAGTTTGCCGGCGGCGACTGCCCCCCCTGGAGGGACTTCTATCTCTACCACCCTCTCTGCATCACCAAGGTGGATCTTAAATGCACTGCACCGCAGGTGAAATACCCTGAGGCTCTTGCCGTGACTTTTGAATTTACCTGCACCCACCCCATGGAGCTCTTCTACAGGCCATACCTCCTGGAGATGACCCTTTGCTTCGCAATCCCTTTGAGCGAAGCCTGTTTCACCGATGGAGGCCCCTATGTGCAGATTCCAGGGCTGGTGAAGGATTTCCACCTTGAGACACCCAACTGCTGGAGCGGCACATCGGACCGCACCACTGTCGAAGTGGTCCATGACGGCTCTTATATCAGGGGCTGGGTTTACTGGCAGCCTGAGGGGAGCCTGCCTCCCCTCGGCTATTCCCGCAGCCTGCCATGGCGGGGGCCCCGCGCGGTGCTCCAGGTGAAGGATTACCGCGCCACCTGGCAGTATACGACAGGCTTTATCATCAAATGAAGCTTTCCCGGAGAGCCCGGCTTGGTGAGCAGATTGTCAATTGTCCCCATTTTTACCTTGAGCGGTGCTCCTGCTCGAGGCGGAGAAGGAACTCTTTCCTTCATACGCCCCCGCCATAGCCTACAAGCCTGCCGTCCTCTCCAATTACCCTGTGGCAGGGTACGATGATGGCGATGCGGTTATCGCCGTTCGCTTTTGCCACGGCCCTCACCGCGGCCTCATTACCCACGGTGCCGGCCTTCACCGGGCCTTCTCATTTCATTCACGGAGCCTTCACAAATGATCACTATAATAGCGTCAAGGAGGACATGGACACCTGAAGGAAAGGAGGCACTGCTGACAGAGAAAAGAACGGAGAACAGGCAGGGAGAGCTGCCATGGGCAATTAATCTATAAGGTATTGGAAAAGGAGAGATGCTTTTTGAGCCGGAGGAAACTGTGCTTTGCACCAGAAAAGCTCAGACCCTCCCGAAAAGGATAAGCCATTGCAGCCCTCTCCGATTCCCGGCTATCCCCATTTTCTGCACCACTATAAGGAGGTTTTATGAAACGAAACGGCAAGGGGGTTCTGACACTGGCGCTTATCGGGATGCTGCTCTTCTGCGGCGCGGGATGCAGCACGGGCGGAGACTCCTCCCAGGGTTACTTCCCTTCATTATCAGGAAACGGCACCACGGGAGGCACAACCTACGCCCTGTCGGGAACTGTCTATGGCAGGGACGGCGTCACGCCCGTCCAGGGTGCCCAGTGCTCACTTTCACCAAAGTCGTTCTGCACGGAGTGCGGCTCTTTCTCTGCTACGACGGACAGCGCAGGAAAGTATACCATGACGGGAATCTCTTCAGGCTCCTACAGCCTCAGGGTATCGAAAAACTCATACGTGGCCCTCAACACAAGCGTGGACGTGAGCTCCGATACCTCGAAGAACTGCAGCATCATAAGCCAGAGCGAGTGGAGCCAGTTCGCCGGGGGTGACCATCCCTATGATCCGAATACCGGCTACGTGGTCGTCGAGGTGCTTGATTCTGCGAAAAAGGCGCTTCTTTCAGGGGTGGATGTCGATCACTACCCTGCCGACTTCTCCGATCTTGGCCATATGAGCGGCTCTTCGGTGGACTGGTCCCTCGATAAAACAACAGAGAACGGCAGAGCCCTCTTTTACAAAGTGGTCCCCGGATCACAATACACTGTCTATGCACAGAAGGCCGGCTACGTCTTCGACGGCCAGACCTCTTCAAAGGGCTCAAAGAGCGTCTCCTATACGCCAACGGCGGGAGAAGTCACTGAGGTCACCATGACGGGGAAGGCCCAGACAGGCGCTTATCCTTCAGCCATACAGCGGGTCTATGACCTCAGGCCCCTCAAAGGACTTGGCTATACTCCAGGCCCCAGCGACTACAAGGGCGATGGGACCGGCTATTTCACCGACTCAGATTTCTGGAACAACGATTGCCAGGACCTCTGGGGCACGGGCACGAAGAGCCGCGACGACATCGGCACCTTCGCCCAGGCGGGAGTGAACTTCCTCCACCTCTACGACTGGAACCAGAAGGGGTCGGGAAGGATCCACACCAATTTCCTCAAGTACTGCCAGGACAAAGGCATTTATGTCATGGTCCCCATCTCGAACTGGTACCTGGACCACAGGAATGACAGCGGCAACGACGCGTGGTGGCCCAATTTCGTCGCCGAGGCCTATCCTGGAGGCACGCGCCACCCTGCCGTGCTCATGTGGGACTTCGGCAACGAGTGGGACAACTATACCGATGACTCCTACAGGAACGGCAAGGCCCAGGCGGTCGTGGACGTGGTGAAAAAGATTATCGCCGCCGAGGACGCGGCAGGCATCCCTGACAGCGAAAGGATCGCCATCATCGCCCCCGTCACCACGGGGACGTGGTACAATAACGGCACGATGGGCGCAGGGGCAACCAACAAGATGAAGGAGCTCTTCGAGAGCAACGGGCTCTCCACGGTGTTCCAGAACCGCTTTATCGCCGCTGTCCAGGGCTTCCAGGACGGGAGCGCTTTCTCAAAGTGGATAGGAACCGATTTCCCCGCAGCCATGAAAGCCATCAACGGCGGGAAGGTCATCCCCTTCATGCTCACCGAAATGGGGTGGCAGATCAACGGAACCCCCGACGATGCCGCGGAGCAGGCCCAGGCGGCGAAGTACGAGGAGCAGCTCAAGGCCGTGATGCCTTTCGCCCATGGAAACGATGACCTGGGACCCTTCATGGGGACCTGTGTCCACCAGGCGGTGAACGCCCACTGGAAAAGCGGGACCGAGGCCACTTTCGGCTGCAACAAGATCGACGTGGCTGGCGGCATCAATCCCAGCAATGGCAAGTTCCCCGTGGACTCGTGGAAGCAGAAGCCCAACTATGCCAAGATGAAGCAGTATTACCACTGAGTGGCTTGAGGCAGGCGGCAGGAGAAAGGGAGCCTCACTTGCATGATCCCTTGCAGGCAGGAACAGACCCTTTCCCCTGCTTCATAGCCACCGTGAAATGCTCTATTTTCTCCACTCCTTTGTAGGAGCTGATGAGGCCAAGCAGCGTACCGGTAATGACTTTCTCCGGAAAGGCAGAGAGCGGGATGGGAGCCCCGTTGACAGTGAGGGTCAAATTCCCTCCCTTGTAGTGAAACTCAAGGGTCTTGATATCCTCGGGGCCCTTGAGTGAAGCAGCGGCAGAGAGCACGATGTTCTCGAGGAAATGCCCGGCGAACTCGTTGAGCTCTATGGGCTTCTCGTTTACATGAAGCACTGCTTTCATGGTTTTCATTGCAGTTTCCCCCTTTAATGCATATATCGCCGGTATCAGTACCGGCGATATATCATTCCACCTCTATGAAGGAAATGCCTTCCATAAACTGCTCTGTTCACATTACGGCAGCGCGTCATGCCGGGAAAGGCCGTCGCTCCCCGTTACCCCTGCGACTCCTCCTGAAAATGAGCCTCCCGCAATGAGATCTATACGCCTCCTCCTCAGCATCCGCAGCCGGCAAACATCACGAGAATGACAAAAAGAGCCACAGTCCATACTATGCTTGCTACTCCTGTCCTGTTATCTTCCATTTTGCACCTCATTCGCATACTTCTCGATTAATTGCTTCAGCACAAAAAACTGTTCTTCACATCTCTCTCCTGCATAATCACTATAAGATGATACCAAGATAACCGCTCTTTTATTCAATCGGGCTCCCGGTCGATGCTATCAAACTCTTTCTGCTCCCGATCCCTGGCATGGCGGCGAATATGATGGATTGCCGGGGTATGCGGGAAGCCTTTGAAAGGCACAGGGAAGTAGAGGAGTTTCTGCGAGACCATGTCCCGGGGAAGAAGAAAGCACCGGAGGAGAGGCGGGGCACACGGTGGAAAATCAAAAGGGACACCCGTCAAGAGCCATGAAATCTTTCCCCCGCAAAAAAACATTCCGCCCGGCGGCAGCCAGGTCTGAAACGCGGGGAAACCGGCCCAATCCTTCGCTCAGTGCCGCATTATGGCCTTCAGAGTCAT